>JBKJOI010000529.1:0-9970 GCA_046595695.1 Haliangiales bacterium
GTCGACCCCGCGCGCATCGAGCTGCTCGGCGCCGGCACGTTCCCGAGCCCGGGCGCGATGCCCGAGCGCTTCTTCCTGGCCGCGGTCGAGATCGCCGATCCGCTCGCGGTCGCGGTCGCCGCGGGCGACGGCTCGCCCATGGAGGAGGGCTCGGAGATCCACTGGATGGACCTGGACGACGCGATCGCGGCCTGCGTGCGCGGCGACGTGGAGGACGCGAAGAGCGAGCTCGGCCTGCGCCGGCTGCGGGATCGGCTCGAGCGGCCCTGACGCCTGCTGCGCCGGACTGTGCTACGCGTTCGTCCCCCGTGCCCGATATCGCGAAGGAGCCCAAGCTGGACGGCCGCCGCGTGCGCACCGTGCGCACCCATGCGGCGATCGCGAACGCGATCCTGGATCTCGTGCTGGGCGGCGAGCTGGCGCCCACCGGGGCGCGGGTGGCCGAGCACGCGGGCGTGGCGCTGCGATCGATCCGCCAGCACTTCCCAGCCGCGAGCGCGCGCGCGCAGCCTCGAGGCGTCCTCGGGGCTGCGGCGCGCCGTGCAGCTGCTCGAGCCGCCCTCGGCGATCATCGAAGAGACCGCGCGGCGCATGGTCGCTTTCCGGCGCGAGCAGGTGCGCGCGGCCTTCGCGGCCGAGCTCGACGCGTGCAAGAGCGCCGCGGCGCGGCCCGAGCTGCTCGACGCGCTCGAGCTCGCGAGCAGCGGACGGGTCTGGGACGCGATGCGGATGGAGCAGGGGAAGTCGGCGGGGGCGAGCGAGCAGCAGCTCGGCCGCGTGTTCGCGGCGCTGCTGGCGGATGCGGCGGGGCCGGCGCGCCCGGCTAGGGCACGTCGCTGACGATCACCTCACCGGGCGGGAACTTGTCGCGGTCGTACGCGAACGTGCCCAGCCAGGTCTTGCTGCCGTCGACCGCGGCGCCGTTGTAGAAGCCGTAGCCGACCTCGCCGGCCAGGAAGTCCTCGTGCGTCCACACGCCGCCCTCGCCGCGGCGCGCGAGCACGAGGTCGTTGGTCGCCGAGTCCTGGTACGCGACCGCGAGCGCGCCCGACGCGTCGAAGAACAGGTGCGCCGCCGCGCCCACCGGGTGCGGCCGATCGGCGCGCTGGCCGTCGTCGACCATCTCGATGCCGCCCACCGCGCCACCCGTCACCGCGACGTAGCGCAGCGAGTCTGCGAGCGCGTCCTGGAAGGCCAGGTGCACCACGCCGTCCTCGCCGACCGCGAGCGACGCCCACTGGCCCATGTCGCTCTCGGCCGCCACCACCACCGGCGTCACCGTCCATGTGCCCGCCGCGAAGGTCGCGAGGTGCAGGTCGCCGCCGGTCCGATCGTAGAACGCGACCACCGGGTCGCCGGCCGCGGTGCGACCCGCCGAGGCGAACAGCCCGGGGCCCTCGGGCAGGTCCTCGACCACCGGCGCCGCCGAGACCGGCACGCAGGCGCCGGCCACGCAGGCCTCGGTGGCCGCGACGCACGCGGTCGCGCAAGTGGTCTCGACCATGGCGCACTGGTTCGTCGCGGTGACGCACGCGAAGGTGGTGTCGTCGCAGAGCCCGCCGCAGGGGATGCCCGCCTCGTGGACGACGGTGATCGACCAGTCGGTGCTGCCGGTCGGCGTGGCCGTGCCCGCCTGCGCCCAGCGCAGCTGCGACTTGAAGCCGCCCATGCCGTCGGGCACCACGGTCGCCAGGTAGGCGATGCCGGGCACGCCCGAGGCGTCGACGCTGAGCGAGTTGTAGTAGCCGACGACCTCGCCGTCCACGGCGGGATCGACCACGTGGCGGTCCCACGAGCCCTGGCCGGCCTCGGCGCCGTAGAGCAGGATTCGATCGTCGACGTGCTGGTAGGCGACGCGCGCCTGGCCGCCGACCAGGACGACCGACGCGTAGGCGCCGACGTCCTCGCCGCGCTGCTCGACGCCGCCGCGGTAGCCGGCGGGATTCTCGACCACCGGCGCGCCCGCGGGCACGCCGTCGATGGGCTTCACGTTCACGTCGCCGTCGGCCTCGACGTCGCCGAGCACGAGGTCGCCGTACTTGTCCTCGTAGCCGACGACCACCACGCGGCCATCCTGTGAGGCCATGTCGAGGTAGCGGCCGAGCGCGCCCGGCTGCAGCCCGGGGACCGGCGCGTCATCGTCGCCGCCGCCGATGTCACCGCCGCAGGCCGAGGCCGCGAGCGCGATCAGCGCCAGCGCCGCCACGAAAGGGAGGACACGCGCACGCGCGTCGCGGCGGCGCCAGGCGCCGAAGCTGACCAGGCCGAGCACGCCGAGCGCGCCCAGGAACCAGGCGCCGCGCGGCGCGCGATCACGCTCGCCGACGCGGCAGTCGCAGCCCGAGCTGCCCGCGGGCGCGCGGCCGTGGAAGCCGGCGGTGAGCCCGGTCGCGACGCCGACGTTGCCGGCCTCGTCACGCACGCGCACCTCGAGCGCAATCGCCTCTTGGGCGCCGAGCGCGATCGACAGCGGCGGCGCGCCCGCGCTGCGCCACTCGCCGCCTTCGAACCGGTACTCGATCGCGAGCGCGTCCGCGGCCGAGACCTTGTCGCTGGCCTCGACCGTGACCGCGTCGCCCGCGTCGGTGAGCGTGACGGAGGGTGCGATCGAGTCGATGATCGCGACCAGCTCGACGGGAGTGTCGTCGACGGTCTCGGGCTGGCCGGCGATGCGCGCGCGCACCAGGATCTCGTGGCGGCCCTGCAGCCAGAAACCGTCGCGGCCGAGCGTGGGCTGGCGCTGCGTGGTCCACGGTGACCAGGGGGCGCGGTCGATCTGGAACTGCCATTCGAGCTCCACGCGCGCGCCGCTGGGATCGGCGCCGTCGAGCAAGAGCTCGACGCTGGGACGATCCGCGCGCGCCAGCGCGCCGCGGCGCGAGAACACCTCGGTCGCGGGCGTGCGCACGTGCACGATCTCGGCGCGCGTGTCGACCCGCGCGACTCCCGGCTTGGCGCCGGCGACCGAGAGGTTGGCGAAGATCGCCAGCATGCTGTTGTTCTCGATCGAGGTCAGGCCGCCGGGCGTGATGTTGAGCTCGAGGCCGACGACCGCGGGCAGATCGATGGGCGCGAGCGAGCCGGCGATGAGCGGCACGGCGAACGACAGCACCGCGGGGAACTTCAGGCCGATCTCGGCGGCGGTCTCGGTGAGCAGCTCGGAGTTGGTCACCACGATGTTCTGGAAGGCGCTGGTCGCGTCGCCCAGCACGGGCGCGATCTGGCCGGCGTCGTTGACCTCGAGCCCGAGCGGCAGGGCCAGGTCGGTGCGCACGGTGAAGATGCGCGCGTAGCGCTCGTCGATGAAGGCGTAGAAGTCGATCTCGAGCTCGTTCATGTGCACGGTCATGAGCGGCTGGTCGATCTCGCCGGTGGGCGTGAAGGTTCCGGCGCCCAGCTCGAAGGTGGGCGCCTGCTGCGGCCGCAGGCCCAGGATGATCGGCGACACCTGGCCACCGAGCAGATCACCCAGCGACGGCACCAGGATGTTGGCGAAGGTGTCGGTGTTGAGGATGGCGGCGGTACGCGTGCCCACGTTCAGGCACAGGAAGCCCGAGTCGTAGGCCGCCCACGCGGCGCGATCGAGGAACTGCTGATGGATGCCGATGCCGAGATCGAAGGGCTGGTTGTCCGGGCGCACGTTGCCCTTGAGCAGTGCCGACTCGGGGATCTGCTGCTGCTGCGGCTGCGGCACCACCGGCACGCAGTTGTCGTGGCGGGCGTCGGCGGGCACGGCGCCGCCGAGCAGGCCGAGCGAGAGCCCGTTCGCGTCGCCCGCCTGCACGTAGCCACCGGCGACCAGGTAGAGGTCGAGCGCGCCGGTGAGGCCGGGCGACAGCGAGGACAGCAGGTTCGACGCGGCCATGCGGCCGGTGATGCCGAGCTCCTGCAGGCAGCGCGCCGGATCGGCGCCGGTCACCTGGCAGGTGCCGCCGACGCCGCAGGTCGCGAAGGGCGCGCAGTCACCGTCGCTCACGCACGACTTGCAGAGCTGGCCGCTGATGAGCCCGCCGAGCTGGCCGGCGAACAGCGTGCGCACCTGGTCGACGATCGTGCCCTTCAGGAAGATGTCGGCGAGGGTACAGAGGAATCCGCCACCGAGCGAGATGTCGCCATTGTCGAGGTCATCGATGGTGACGCTGCCCTCGACGATCTCGACGACGGTCGTGCCGAGCGCCTGGTTCATGTAGGTCGCGCCGTCCTGACGGAAGACGATCTCGGCATTGATTCGGACGGAGTCGTTGCCGCCATCCGTCGTGTCCAGAGATACCCTGCACTGGATGCCGGAGGTCTTGACCGTGATGTCCTGGAGCGACTTGACGCGGGCGCGCAGGACCAGCCCGAGCTTGCTGGGTGCGATTGGCGTGAGCTCGAGTCGGGCCTGGTCGCCGGGCTGCGGATCGAGATCGAGATCGATCTGACACATGTCGGGCGTATCGTCCGAGCAACAGAGTGGTGTGCTGGCGCCCTGATTTTCGCACGCTGGCGGAATGGTGAAGGTCGTGCCGCCGGGCAGGAGCGCACCCACGAGCGAGCTGGCGTTCGCCTCCATGAACGCGACGCCGCTCTCGGAGAGGCGGGCCTGCGCCGAGTTCGGCTGGCGCTGCTCGGGCGGGAAGCCGTTGGTCAGCGGCGTCATGCAGGCGCAGCCGCCACCGCCGCAGCTACTACCCAGGAACAAGGTGAAGGCGAGGAGGTAGAGGCGGTCGCGGTACGGATGGGGCGACGACAACTGCATGTTTCCACCTTTCACCGCCTCCACGCGAACGGCGCGGAACCGGCACCAAAATTGGTTAGGCCACTTTTGAAGCCGACTATGAGACGTAAGCAAGATCACGATACACGCGGCCGCGCGCGACGGTCAACGGCGTGCTATTTTCCCAATCACTATGGGTGGTTGCACGAACTGCGCGAGCAAGGGCGGATGTTCTACCCGCAAGGGTGAGGAGCGCGAGCTGCTGGCCCAGCTGCTTCCGGAGCTGTACCCGGCGCGGCGCTTCGGCGTCATCGACGACGACGCGCGCGACGGCGTTCCCGAGCGCGAAGGACGCCGGCTGGCGCGGCAGGCGTCGACGTTGCTGAAGGCGCCGACGTTCTTCCGGGCGGGCGAGCCGCACGAGGCCTGCGACTACATCTATGTGCTCTGTGTCGGGCGGCAGCCCTGCCTGTACGAGCTGCGAGAGCAGACCTTCGAGGTGCCGGGGCGCAGAGCGGGAGCGCTGCCGGGCGCCCCCATCGCGGAGCTCGCCGACGGCGTCGCGGACGGCAGCTCCGTGCGCGAGAAGTACCTGCGCGTCGCGCTGTCCTCGCTCGCGCGCGTGACCACCTTGCAGGAAGTGTCCTTCGAGCTCGACCGCGACCCGGCGGACCCGAGCGAGTGGTGCCTGACCGAGCGGCCGTCGCCAGGAATCTATGACCCCATCCTGCTCAAGCGAACGCGCAAGCTGGTCGAGCTGCTGGTCGCGGCGGACATCACCTTCCTCGATTTCGGCTTGATCGAGAACCCGCCGCTGGGCTTCGATCCGGCGGACTATGCGACGCAGTACGGCCAGGAGCCCGGCATCGTGAACTACCTCTTCTATCCGCATCCGCCGCGCGCGGTGGCGACCTCGTACATCCCGGTGCGCAGCGCATGAGGACCCTCGGCCATCGCCAGCGCAGCTACCTCGGGCTCGTCGCGCTGCTGCTCTTCGTGCCCGCGTTCGTGCTCGCGGCCACGCCGCCACGTGGCAAGCGCAGCGCGCGGCCCCGGCCCACGCACGTGGTGATCAGCGAGGCCGCGTTCACGACCGGCGGCGGACCCGCCACCTTGCTGCCCGGCGTGCCGGTGGCTGTCAAGGCGGCGGGCGCGGCGCCCACGGGCAAGACCCGGGTGACCGTGCTGCGCGGCGGCGTGGAGATCGACGGCACCGTCGACGGCGCGCGGCTCGGGCTATGCGTCGGTCAGCTCGCGCCGCTGCTGTCGGCCGACGGCAAGCAGACCATCGGCAAGGCGCATCCCGGCGCGCTCGTGCGCGTCGTCGGCCCCGGCAAGCCCGGGCACCTGGTGGTCACCACCGGCGGCGGACGCTTCTCGGTCAAGGCCCAGCTGGCCAGGGAAGCGGTCGGCGCGGTCGCGTACGACGTGGTCCTCGGCTTCGACTGGAACTACGCGACCGCCAAGCCGACCGTGCTCTACGCGACGCAGGCGCTGGAAGGGCAGGGCTTCGTGCGCCTGCCCGAGGGCGTGCAGGTCGAGGCCTACGAGCAGGCGGGCGACGTGATGCACGTGCACACGAGCGGCGGGATCGAGCTCGACGGCTGGACGCCGGCGTCGAACCTGAGCGCGCGCGAGGCGCCCGCGGTGCCCGCGCCCGATCCCAACCTGATCCGTCCGACCCACGAGGTCTTCGTCGACGCGCCGGTCTACGCGGATCCCGCGGGCAAGAAGCGCATCGGCACGCTGCGCGGCGGCGCGCTCGTCGAGGTGAACCCCAAGGCCAGCGCGGCCGAAGGCGCCGCGGTCAAGGCCGGCACGTGGAAGATCATGACGCCGAGCCCGGTCGTCGTGGAGGCGTGGGTGAAGAAGGACGACGTCAGGCAGCTCGCCGGCCAGGGCCAAAGACCATACTAGGGGTATGGACGCGAAAGAGCTTTAGCGTTGGAGGCTTCCGGCGGGCTGTAGTACGCTTGCTTTCGACGCGCATGCCGCCCGAGCCGATGAGGCCGCTACCCACGGCGGCAGAGCTGGACAAGCTCGCCGTCGCCTACCGCGACAACCCACGATCCACGGCGTTCCTGCCGCTGGCCGAGGCGTACCTTGCGCTGGGGCGACCGCGGGACGCCATGGAAGCGCTGTCGCGCGGCCTCGCGAACCATCCCGAGCACGCCGAGGCCCGCCTCGCGCTCGGCCGCTCGCACGTGCTGCTGCACCAGTGGAAAGAGGCGCAGGTCGAGCTGCTCAAGGTCGTCAAGCTCGACCGCCAGAGCCGCGAGGGCTTCCGCCTGCTCGGTGAGGTGCTCATGCGCCGCCAGGACTTCGAGCGCGCGCTGCCGGTCTTGCAGCACGCGACGAACCTGGATCCCGCGGATCCCAAGGTGCTGTCCATGCTGCGGCGTGCGCGCGAGGGTCGGCCGCTCGATCCGCCGCCACCCACGCCCACGGCGCTCGTGCCCGCGGGCAGCTCGGGCGGCGCCGCCAAGGCGCCTGCGCGCTCGAGCTTCTCGGACAGCGAGGCCACGCAGATCGCCGACGACGAGTACCGGAGCGCGCTCGGCGACGACGGCGCCCGCGGCGACAGCGAGCCGAGCCTCGACGACCCGACGTCGCTCCACGACGGCGACGGACCGCCGCGGCGCTCGCCGCCGCGCCTGACCGGGCCGCCGCCGCCGGTCGCGCCGCCGCGCTCGCCGCCGCGTTCGTCGGCGGCGCCGCCGCCGCCGCCGCCGTCACCGGGCCGGCCCGCGCCGCCGGCCGCGCGCTCGAGCCAGGACGACGTGCTGGCGCGCATGGCCATCGAGAAGCAGCAGGCGCGCGCCGCCGAGGAGCGGGTCTCGCGCCGGGTCGCCGACGATCGCGCCGCCGAGCCGGTGCCGGCGCGGCGCCGGAACCCCGTGCCCCCGCCCGAGGATCCGTTCCGGCCGATCACCGATCGGAAATCGCACGGCGAGGAGCTGATTGCGCTCGCGAACGCCGAGCCGCCGCTGTCCGCGGCGCTGGACGGCCCGCCGCGCCCGCCGGTCAACCGGCCCGCGGAGCGGCCGCGCGGCGTGCAGGCGGCGCCGGGCAAGAGCAAGGACCTGGGAGCCGGCGACATGCGGCGCAGCGCCGCCATGAGCGAGGACTACCTGAACCAGCTCCTGCTCGGCGGGTTGCTCTCGGTGCCCAACGTCGAGGCGCGCGACTCGCACACCGACCCGGAGATGCAGCGAAAGTGGCGGCGCAAGACCCGCAACGCCTTCATCGTGCTGTTCGTGCTGCTCACGCTCGGCGCGGGCGGCGCGGGCGGCTACGTCTACTACTCGAACAAGCAGCGCGACGAGGCGGTCGCTGCGCACCTGGAAGCGGCGCGCGTGCTGATCGCGATGGGCCGGCAGGTCGACCTCACCAAGGCGGCCGCCGAGCTGCGCCAAGCGTACCAGCGCAACCCGGCGAGCACGCTGGTGATCGCGACGCTCGCGCAGGCGGCCGCGCTCGACTTCTACCTCTACGGCGCGGGTACCGCCAACGAGGTCGAGAGCTACGTGTCGGCGACCAGCAAGCGGTTGCGCGACGTCGGTCCGGGCGCCGTCGGACAGCGTGAGTTCGCGATCGCGCTGGCGGCGCGCAACCTGTCGCTCATCGATCAATCGCCCGCGCCCGCGCAGGTGATCGCCGAGACGCGCACCGCGCTCGACGCGCAGCTCACGCTGGCGCCCGGCGACGGCATGCTGCTCTACCTGGATGGTGCGCTCCGGCTCGCGCTCGGCGATCGCGAGGGCGCGCGCGCGGCCTACGAGAAGGCTGACACCGGCGGCAATGGCCCCGCGATCGCGCGCATCGCCATCGGCGATCTGTTGCTCGACGATGGCGACGCCAAGGGCGCGCAGACCGCCTACGAGGCCGCGCTCGAGCGATCCGCGCAGCATCCGCTGGCGCTCATCGGCCGCGCGCTGGCGCGGGTCGAGCGCTCGACCGACGCCGAGGCGGCCATGCAGGATCTCAACGTGGGGCTCTCGGGCGCCACCGGCGCGCGCGTCTTAGGATGGAAGCACCTCGCGATGGCCACGGTGTGGGCCTACCTCGAGGACTACGAAAAGGCGCAGACCGAGCTCGACGCGGCGCAGAAGAGCGCGCTGCCCGAGCCGCGCTTCCAGGCGCGCATCGCGCTGGCGCTGCTCAAGCGCGGCAAGGTCGTCGACGCCGGCGAGCTGCGCCAGAAGATCCGCTATTACGGGGACGCCCCCGGGCGCGACCCCATGCTCATGCTGCTCGACGCCGAGCTGTTCATGGCGAGCGGCATGCCCGAGGACGCGCTCGCCGCCGTGGGCGAGAACCCCACGCTCAGGGCCCGGCTGCTGCGCGGGCGCGCGCTCATCGATCAGGGCAAGCCCGACAAGGCGCTCGCCGAGTTCGCTGCGGCGCTCGTGCTCGTGCCCGACGACGCGATGGCCAAGGCGTTCCGCGAGCTGGCGCAGGTGCTGGTCTCGGTCTCCGGCACCGAGCGCGGCAAGGGCGCCGCCGCCTTCGACGCGCTCGCCAAGCTCGCACGCGGCAGCGTCTCGGGCCTCGTCCGCTACGTGCTCGCCGAGGCCGACCTCGCGCTCGGCAAGACCGAGGACGCGCGCCGCGATCTCGAGGCGTCGCTGGAGGGCGACAACCCGCTGGCCTACCGCGCCCTCACCCGGCTCGCCGAGGTCTATCTGGTCACGGCGCGCACCGACGACGCCGAGAAGGCTCTGCGCCAGGGCCTCCTGCAGTCGCCGCTCTACGTGCCCGCCCACGCCGCCCTCGGCCGCATCCTGCTGCAGAAGGGCAAGACCGCCGAGGCCGTCCAGGAGCTCGAGGCCCCCGTCTCCGCCGGCCGTGCCAGCCCCGCCGACCTCCTCGCCTACGCCTCGGCCCTGGTCACCCTCGGCCGCAAAGAAGAAGCCAAGGATCCCCTCAAGCGCGCCCGCGCCGCTGGCGCCCCGGCCGACCAGGTCGGCGCCATCGCTGGCCAGATCGACCCCGCCTTCGCCGAAGAGCTCGGCGTGCCGGTCCCCGAGAAGGCGCCCTCCGCGCCCAAGCGTCGCGGTCGCCGCGGTCGCTAGGCGCGAGGTTACCCGCGCTCCTCGCGCCAGCGGTTGATCCTCGCCACCCAGGGGACGTCCGGAGCCTTGGTGCGCTCCTTCCACGCGCCGCGCAGGAACATGATCGCGTACTTCACGAGCCACGCCGGCGGCTCGGCGCCGCCCACGCCCCGCGCGCCGCCCGCCCACGCCCCGAATGTCACGGCGCCCCCCGTGAGCG
>JBKJOI010000846.1:0-5946 GCA_046595695.1 Haliangiales bacterium
TCGCCGCCCTCGGCGTCACCGCGCTGTGGATCTCGCCCATCGTCGCCGCGGTGCCGCGCACCGCCGAGGCCGACGGCTACCACGGGTACTGGGCCGCCGACTTCACCCGGCTCGAGCCGCGCTTCGGTGATCTGGCCGAGCTGCGCGGCCTGGTCGACGACGCGCACGCCCGCGGCATGAAGGTCATCGCCGACGTGGTCGTGAACCACGTCGGCCGCGTGTTCGCCTACGATCTCGACGGCGACGGGGCGGTCGACGAGGGCGAGCTCGAGCCACCGTTCGCCGCCAGGCCGTACGATTCGCCGCTCCTCTGGCTCGAGCCGCCGCCGCACCTGTTCCGCGGCGACGGGCCGACGCCCGAGCCCTTCGCGCTCGCCGCCGAGCACTTCCACCGGCGCGGCAGCATCGCCGACTTCGAGCCCGGCCCCGAGCGCGAGCTCGGCGACTTCCCCACCGGCCTGCGCGATCTCGCCACCGACGACCCGCTGATCGCCGAGGCGCTCGTCGACACCGTGGTGCACTGGGCCACGGTCCTCGATCTCGACGGCCTGCGGCTCGACGCGGCGCCGCACACCCCGCCCGCCTTCTGGGCGCGCTTCGCGGGCGACGTGCGCGCTCGCCTGGCCGCGCGCGGCAAGACCCGCTTCCTGCTGCTCGCCGAGATCTGGTCGGCGGATCCCGCCCAGCTCGTACCCTTCGTGAGCGAAGGCGCGCTCGACGCCGCGCTCGACTTCCCCTTCAAGTGGGGCGGCCTCGACCCCTTCCTGCTCGACGGGCGTCCCGCGGCCGACGTCGTCGCCATGCTCGCCGACGCACGGGCGCTGCTCTCGACCGCCGGTCACCCCGGCGGGGTCGGCCTGTCACCGTGGCAGGCGCGCCTGGTCTTCGCCGACAACCACGACACGCGGCGCATGCGCGGCGAGCTCGACGATCCGCTCGTCGCCGAGCTGGCCATGACCCTGGTGTTCACGGTCGACGGCATCCCCTGCGTCTACTACGGCACCGAGGCCGAGCTGGGCGGCACCCAGGGTCACGGCGCGCGGCAGCCGCGCTGGCTCGCGCCCGACACGACCGGCACGCGCATGGCCCGGCACCTGAAACGTCTGGCCGCGATCCGGAGCCGCGAACGAGCGCTGCGCCGCGGCGCGCTGGTGGTGCGCTACGCGAGCTCGATCAGCGGACGTGAGCGCGGCCCGGGCGCCGGGCTGCTGGCGTTCGAGCGTGTCGATGGCGACGCGCGCGTGCTCGTGACGGTGAACGGCCACCCGCTCGATGCCGCCGCGGCACCTGTGCCGACCGGCTTCGCCCCGGGGACCAGGCTCACCGATGCGCTCGGCGGCTTGCGCGACGTGAGCGTCGGCGCCGATGGTCTGGTCGCGGTGACCGTGCCGCCGCGCCAGGCGGCGATCTGGGTGCCGAGGCCGTAGGCGGCGGTGCGTCAGAACGAGGCGGTCAGTCGGCGAACCGCAGCGCGTCGAGCTCGAACGTGCCGGCGCGAGCGCGCACCCGCAGCGTCTTCACGCCGGCGTTCGGCTCGTCGACGCTGGCGGTGATCCATCGGTACCTCGCCAGCGAGGCGGTGCTGGGCACGTCGACGGTGGCCTTCAGGTACTCGTGGCCGTTCGCCGCCACGATCGACAGCTCAAGCCGGCCGCCGGTCACCGACGAGACCAGCAGCTGCACCGGACGCGTGCCGCCTGCCGACACCGGGTAGTCGTAGTCCCACGACTCGTTCACCACGACGCCGGAGATCGCGCACCCGCCACCCGCGCCCGGCCGGGCCACGATGTCGGTGCTGCTGCTGGCGGCGTTCCGGCACGCGGGTGAGCCCTCGAAGACGCCGTCGGGCTCGAACGCGGCCTCGAAACGCTCCGCCTCGACGATGCCCTTCCGCCGCCGTGCGTGCACGTCACCGGTGAGCCCGTACGCGAGCGCGAGCGCGTTGTAGCCCCACTGCATGACCAGGTCGTAGCCGACGCGGCCGGTGTACTGGCGCGTGATCATCGTCGAGACCGCGGCCGGCAGCGTGCGGCCGAAGCTCTGGTACAGCCGCGGCGCGAGCGCCCAGAACGGGATGTCGTGGTTCGGGTTCGCGTCGCCGATGGTCGCGCACTCGACGGGCTTGCTCGCATCCAGGTTGCGGCCGGCGGTGTACTTCACCGCGGCGAGCAGCCGGTTCACCGCCGGCGCGTGCTGCTGCGCGGTGAGCCGGAGGCCGTGCGCCGCGAGCAGCTCGCGCGTCTGCAGCGCCGAGGCGAGGAAGAACTGGTCGTGGTACTTGTCCCGGCACGAGTCCTCGGGGATGAAGCCGTCGTCGCGGATCGCGGCGGTGAGCAGCTGCTGGTAGCTGCCGAAGAGCGCGGCCAGCGCGGCGTCGCGCCGGGCCGCGTCCAGGTCGAGCTCGGCGACCCGGGCGAGCGTCTCGATCTGCGAGGCCTTGCGGTTCGACAGGCCGGCGGAGAACACGGCGAACGTGACGTAGCGGTTCGCGAGCTCGCCCGCCCAGACGCGGAACGCGGCGTGATCGGCCGCGGTCCAGATCCCGGTCGCGCCCGAGCCGGGCTCAGCCGACAGCGCCTCGAGCAGGCTCGCGGCACGTGCCGCGTTGCCGAGGAACCAGGTCATCTCGAGCGGGAGGTTGCCGTAGTTGGCGCCGTCCTGCAGGTCGCCGAACCAGGTGCCAGAGCTCACCCACGCCGTCAGCGACGCGCGCAGCACGAGCGCGTACTCGCGCACCTCGTCGGGATCGTCGCTGGTCGCGGCTAGCAGCGCGCGGTTCAGCAGCTCGTGACCCCAGCGCATGAGCGTCTCGTGCGCGTGCCGCGCGCGCTCCTGCACGGCCGGATCCGACGAGGCCGGCTTGGGGAAGCCGTTCGCGACCAGCGCCTGCACCGCGGCCTGCGTCGGCGGCGCGCCGAGCGGCGCCTGCGCCAGCGCCGCGAGCTCCAGCTGCACCAGCTCGGTGGCGACCGGGGCGTTCGCCTCGTACACGTCCTCACCGGCTTCCGGAGACTCGTCGATAGCTCCGACGCACGCGGCGAGCGCGACGACGGCAAGGGCGGCGGCTGCGGCTCGAAGAATCACGATGAGGTCGTACACAAGCATGTGCCGTACCACGGAGCGCACGAGCCGATTCTCCCGATACCATTGCGGTTCTCGCGCCAGGGCGTGCGAACGAACGAGAACGCGAGGCCCCGCGGCGGGGCCTCGCGCCTCGGTGAACCGAGGTTCGTCCTCGGGCTCGGCGCGACTCTTCGATCAGCGCAGGCGAAGACGACGGCTGCGCGTCAGCAGGGCTCCCTGACTAGTACCAATGCCGCTCAGTTCCCGTAGCGGCCCTTGGCCATGAGCCGGATCATCTTGTAAGCATCGACCACGGCATCGACCACGCCGAGGAACGGCAGCAGCTTGGCGAGGACCTTCTGCGCGACCTGCGCGCCGATCTTCTTGCCCAGGTTGGTGGTGAGCTTGCTCGCGGTGCACTGGAACGCCTTGACGCCCTTGTCGAGGCCATCCTTGGCCTTCAGGAGCCGGTCCTTCGCCTTGCCGATCGCGTCGTTAAGCGCCGAGCGCTTCTGCTTGAGCGCGATCTTCTGCTCACCCCTGGCCACGTCGAGCTCCAGGTCGAGCCTCAGGGAGCCAGGCGAACGACGTACGTATCGGTGGCACCGAGGCTCTCGAGCGCTGCGACGCCAAAGACCGCCGTGCTGCTGAAGCTGCCCGTGGCGTAGATGACGTCCCCGGCATCCGTCGCGACCGACTCACCACCGTCGATCCCTGGGCCGGCCAGCTTCGTCGCCCAGATCGGGGCGCCATTCGCGCTCAGCTTGGCGACGAACGCATCCGACTGGCCGGTTGGCATGAGCGTGGTCGTGCCTGCGACAAGGTTGCCGGCAAAGGAACCGGTCACGACCGGCTGATTGTGCGTATCGACGGCCAGGCCACCGAAGTCATCAGCAGCCAGACTGCCCAGGCCAATCGACCACTCGGCGTTGTCGGTGAGCCCTGAGGGAAAGAAGCGGGCGACGAAGACGTCGGTGACCCCAAATGACGCCAGGGGCCCGGCACCGAGGTCGGGCGCTCCGGTGTAGGAACCGCCGAGCAAGATCCGCCCGGTTCCATCGAGCACCAGCTCTTCGCCCGTCTGGTCACCTGCGTCGGCGCGCGTGTTGGCCCACTCGATGTTGCCGTCGAGCCCACGCAGATGAACGATGTACCAGTCCTTGCCGTCTGCGTTGACGTTGCCGGAGCCGAAGTCGACCTGCGCCTCGATGCACCCGGTAGCGTAGGCATCACCAGCGGAATCAACGACGACGGAGAGAGTCTCGGCACGGCCCGCCGAGAAGAATGAGGTCGCCCAGATACTCGATCCGTTGTCGCCGTCGAGACGCGCCACGTAGCCGTCGAAATCCGTTCCCGTGCTGGTCACCTCGTTCTGACCCAGGTCCAGCGTGCCGAGGAACCGCCCGGCAATCAGCAGATCGCCGCTCGGATGCGCCGCCACGTCCCAGATGACCACGGAAGCTTCGCCGCCGAGCTGCTGCGCCCAGATGGCGTGGCCATCGACCGCCGCGAGTCGGGCCACGAACTCGTCTTGATCGCCTACCGAAGTGAGCATTCCGGTACCGAGGTTGATCGAGTCCTCGAACTCGCCAGCGATGAACAGATCGCCGTTTGCAGCAATCGCGACGCTGGTGATCGCGTCGCGCATCGCACCCCCGAGGGGTCGCACCCACAAGGGGTCACCGGTGGTCGGGTCCAGCATGGCCACGAAAGTGTCCGAGTCGTCGTCGCCCGGATACGTCATGCCCCCCAGCCGGAGCTCGCCTCCAAACGTGCCGACCACGACCAGAGTGCCATTCGGATGAGCGACCACCTTGCTCAGCATGTTCACGAGCGGACTGCCGATCGCGGCGGCCCACAGCACCTGCGCGGGGGTGGCGAAGGCGGCGCTAACCGAGACGTCTGCGTCCATGGTCACCGAACAGGAGGTGTATCCCGCGCAACCACCGCTCCAGCCCACGAAGGCAGACCCCGCGCCCGGAGCCGCGGTCAGCTCCACGACCGCGCCCGATGGATACGAGGCCGAGCAGCTGGTTCCTCAGCCGATCCCGGCCGGGGCGGAGGTCACGGTGCCAGTCCCGCTGCCCTCGAGCGCGACCGTGAGGACGTGATCCGCGCCTGCGTCGGGCGGCAGGGCCTCCACGCACTCACGGGCAAGGCCATCACCCGTCAAGATGCCCCAGCGCTGTTCGGACTCAGGACAAGCAGTGTCAGGGAAAGCGCACCAGCGCTCGTCCGAGACCGGCGAAGGCAGGCATTTGCCACCTATGCCAGCCTGCGAACAATCGGAGTCTATTTCGCAGTCAACGGGGTCGGTCGATTTGCAGGCCATCGTCACGGCTGGGATCACGAGGAGAACAAGGTGAGCGGCGCGCACGCTGCGACGCTACCACGCAGGTACGTTCGGCAGGCCCGTCAGCAACCGCCCGGCGCCGCGCAGACGCCCACGGTGCCCAGCGTGCCCGGATCACCCGTCGGACCGTTGTTGCCATCGCGCTCGATGACGGGTGCGCTGGGCGCCGAGGCACCGCCGGCGCCAGGGCCGCCGGCAGCGCCGCCGCTGAACGAGCAGCTCTGGTTGATTGTCGAGCCGAGCTCGTAGATGCCGAAGGAGATGCCGCCGGCACCACCGCCACCCCCGCCGCCGTGGGCGCCGTGACCGCCCTTGCCGCCACCGCCGCCCATCGCGGTGCCGCCCGAGCCTGGGCCACCTGGGCCGCCTTCGCCGCCGCTCTGTCCGCGCCCGCCGATACCACCGCCCCCGCCCCCGCCGGCGATGCCGCGCTGGATCGCACAATCGCCCGGTAGCGACATGCTCGAAGTAACCGCAAAGATACCGAAGCTCGCGCCCCCCCCCCCCCCCCCCCCCCCCCCCCCCCCGCC
>JBKJOI010000918.1:0-2706 GCA_046595695.1 Haliangiales bacterium
GCTCGCGGCGCTCGCGGCGCTGGGCGCGGCGGTCGCGCTCGGCGGCTGCCGCGGCCCGTGGGACGGCGGTGAGCTGCCGCCGCCGCCCGCGTCGGTGAAGGTGCTGGCCGAGAGCGCGATCATCAAGCAGGGCGCGATCGGCGTGAAGGACCGGCAGGACGGCACCTACGTGCTGGTCGAGGCGGAGAACGGCTCGGCCGAGGCGCGCAACGTGTCGCTCGAGGGCGAGCTCCTCGACGAGAGCGGCAAGTCGCTGACCCGGCTCTACGTCGACGAGCTGCGCGTCCCGGCGGGCGAGCGGCGCACCTTCGCACTGGTGGCCGCCGGGTCGTTCCCGGGCGCGCGCTCGACCAAGCTGCGCGTGCGCGCGGCGCCGGTCTCGAAGGACGACGCCATCGCGTTCGTGAAGGAGCTCAAGACCGAGCGTCAGGCCACCGGCTTCGTCGCAGACGCCACGATCGAGAACAAGCTGACCAGGCAGGCGCTCGCGACCATCATCGTGACGTTCTACGACAAGGACGGAAAGATCTTGACCCGTCCGTTCGCGCCCGTGCAGCTCTTGCCGCGGTCGACCCGGTCGTTCACGTTCACCGGGCCGCTCGAGGCGACGCGCGCGCACGCGTTCATCGGCGACGCCGCGTTCTAGCGTTCCGCAGCGCACCCGCGCGCTGCTTCAGAAGCCGGTCGTGATGCCGGTGCAGACCTGGCCGCCCGCGCACGAGGGCGGGTCGCCCGGGAAGAGCTCGTCCTGGAAGACGATGGGCGTCACGATCAGCGCGGCGCCCGCGGCGACGGCGCCCCAGAACCACAGCTTCTTGTAGAAGGGGCGGGGCGCGGCGGCGTCCAGCCGCTTGCGCCGGGACACCGCAGCGGGCGCCTGGCCGTCGTACGTTACGCTCGCGAACAGCGCCTGCATGACGTCCTGGACCTTGGCCTCGAGCTGCGCGTCGTCGTCGGGGACGACCTCGGCGCCGAGGACCTCGGAGAGCCGGCGCTTGGAGCGTAGATCGTAGAGGTAAGCGTCGAGGCGCAGGCTCCCCTTCGCCTTGCCGGGGGAGACGCGCACGAACACCGCCATGTCGAGGAAGAGGAACGTGCGCAGGTCGACCATGGCGACGTCGGCCTCCACGGCGCCCAGGCTGGCGCGCGCGCGGGCGAGCGACTGCTCGACGAGCAGGTACTTCTCGCTGCGCGGCAGGCGCTCGGTGACCAGCTCCTGGTAGCGAGGATCGACGTGCGCCCTGACCACGCGGCGCTGGTAGCCCTCGAGCTTGAGCGTCACGTAGTGATCGCCGATCGCGAGGCCGTCGACCGCGGCGGGCGTGACGCCCACGTACTTGCCGTCGACGAACGCCATCGCGCCCTCGGGCTCGCTCATGACCTCGAGCGAGCCGCGGCCGGCCTTGCCGAGGTCGTCCTTGGCGCCCTCCCAGAGCGGCACCAGGCTGCCGTACTTCTCGACGTCCCACTGGTAGCCGGGCCGCCACGCCTGCAGGCGCACGAACACCGCGCGCGCCTTCTTCTTGTCGCCGGCGGCCGCCTGCGCCGCGCCCAGCAGGAACTGCGCGTCGGCGAGCTCGTTCTTCTTCACGAACGCGAGCACCGGCTCGAACGCCGCCTCGGCGGCGGTGAGCTTTGCCACCGCGCCGGCCGCGTCGCCCTGATCGAGCAGCGCCGCGCCCTCGCCGAACAGGCCGCGCGCCTTGTCCACGGCGGCCTCGGGGACCTCGCCGCCGAACTCGGCCAGCAGGAGGTCCTTGTCCTTCACGTCGACCTGATCGTTCTTCTTGAGCGCGCCCTCGAGCGCGCGCAGCAGCGTCGCCTGCACCTTGGGCGACAGCGGCGTCTCGGAGACCAGGAACACCGCGAGGCCGACGCGATTCTCGCCGCCGGCGTCGTCGTCGCCCTGCGCGTGGGCGCGCGCGGGCACGAACGCGAGCGCGACCCAGGCGAGGGCGGCGAGAGCGGCGCTGCGCGCCCGCGCGCGCACGAGGGAAGCGCGCGACACCTATCAGCCCTCGCCTTCGCCGTCGCCGCCCGCGTCGAGGCCGATGCGCCGGGCCTTGCTCGCGAGCAGCGGATCGGAGGTGAGCAGCGTCTCGAGATCCGCGCGCAGCTTCTCCTTCACCTTCTCGGGCAGGTGCGCCGCGGCACCCTTGTCGACGGTGACGTCGAGGAGCTTGTCGACGGCCTGCTTGGGGGTGAGCTTGCCCGCCTTGAGCTCGGCCGCGATCGCGGCGATCGGGTCCGCGCCCTTCGGTCCGGTCGGTCCGGTCGGTCCGGTCGGTCCGGTCGGTCCGGTCGGTCCACCTGGTCCGCCTGGCTCGGTCGCGCCGCCCAGCTTGTCGGTGAACGCGCCGCCGGCCGGCGTCTTACCCTTGGCTCCGCCGAGGCCGTCCTCGCCCGCGCCCGGGGTGCCGGTGGGAGGTACTCCGCCTGGACCGATCTTGATCGACACGTTCGCTCCGTCTTCGTCGCTCGTTACGAGCGGATGTTGCCGATCGCGCCCTTGGCGGTCTCGTGCTTGGCCTTGAGGACGTTCGATACGGTCGTGAACTTGCGGTTCTCCTGCTGCACTTCCTCTTGCAGCGCCAGGTACTGCAGGTTGAACGACTGCGCCTGCTCCTGCATGGCGCGCACCTCGTTCAAGGTGCCGTTCTCTTCGCCCGCGCCGCTCGCGGCGAGCTCGCCAGTCGACCCGGGATC
>JBKJOI010000970.1:0-24591 GCA_046595695.1 Haliangiales bacterium
CTGTGCTGCCGCGAGGCCGTGCGCACCATGCGCGCGCGCCCCGCCGCGGGCACGCGTGGCGGACGCATCGTGAACGTGGCCGCCCGCCCGGCGCTCGTGCCCGCGGGCGGCATGCTCGCGTACTCCACCGCCAAGGCGGGCGTCGCGTCGCTCACCCAGTGCCTGGCCGCCGAGGTCCTCGACGACGAGATCCTGGTGAACGCGATCGTGCCGTCCATCATCGACACGCCGGCCAACCGCCGCTCCATGGCCAAGGCCGACTTCAGCCGCTGGCCCAAGGCCGAGCAGCTCGCCGAAACCATTGGCTTCCTGGTGTCGCCGGCGAACGCGCTCACCTCGGGCGCGCTGGTGCCCGTCTACGGCCGCGGGTGAGCCGGAGCGCCGCGAGCGTGAAGCTCGCGCCTTGACACGCGTCTCATCTCGCAGCCATAAACAGAAGTCGTACCCATGAAAACCCTGCGCACAGCCCCCTTCCGCCGCCGCGCCGTCAGCGCGCTGCTGGTCGGGCTGTGGTGCTGGGGCTCGCTGGGGGCGCTGTTCCACGGCGCGCGCGACGTGCATCGCTACTGCGCGGAGCACGGCGCCTTCGAGGAAGTCGCGTCGGCGGCGACCCAGGTCGCGACGTCTTCCACCGGCAGCGCGGGCTCCGGCTCGCGAGCCTTCTCGTCCGAGAGCCGCGATCCCGGCCACGAGATCTGCGCCTTCGCCGAGCTGGGCGAGCGCACGCTGGCCGGCTCCGATTCCGCCTGCTTCGGCGCCCTGCTGCCAGCCGTCCCACCGCGGGTCGAGCTGGCTCCCGCGATCGTTGCGCTCCCGATCCCGCTGCTCGCGCTCGCTCCCAAGGCCTCGCCGCCCGTTCGCTCCGTCTAGCGTCCTCGTTAGTCGTCGCAGTGAACGTGTGAGAGGCAGGCGCGCCGTGAGGGCGCGCCGGCCGATGGAGTAGACGTGATCCGATCATTTTCGCGCGGCCTCGTGGCCGTGCTCTCGCTGACCGTGGGTAGCCGCGTGGCCGACGCCCAGGCTCCGCCCCCCGAACCGCCCGCGCCGCTGCCTGGCGAGGCCGCCGCCCAGGATCCGCCGCAGGCACCCGAAGCCGAGCCGGTGATCTCGCCCGAGGAGCAGGCCGAGCTCGACGCCGCCACCGGCGCCGACGCGGCGGACGCCGCCCGCGCCACCCCGCCGCCTCCCGCCAGCGCCTCCGCGGGCGCCGGGGCGCCCTTGCAGTCCATGAACCCCGACCTGGCGTTCGTCCTCGACGTCGCCGCCGCCGCCTTCAGCGACGCGAAGCCCCTGCAGACCGGCGGCCACGACCCGGCGCGGAACGGCTTCTCGCTGCAGCAGCTCGAGCTGTCGATCAGCAAGAACGTCGATCCGTACTTCCGCTTCGACTCGAACATCGTGTTCTCGCAGTTCGGCGTCGAGGTCGAGGAGGCCTACGCGACCACGCTGGCGCTGCCCCACCAGCTGCAGCTGCGCGCCGGGCAGTTCCTCACCCGCTTCGGCCGGCTGAACGCGACGCACCCGCACGCCTGGGACTTCGTCGATCAGCCGCTCGCGATCGGACGCGTCTTCGGCGGCGAGGGCAACCGCGGCCTGGGCGCCGAGCTGTCGTGGCTGTCGCCGCTGCCCTGGTACGTCGAGCTGCTCGGCTCGGTCACCGAGGCCGGTGGCGAGGGCACCGCGCGCAGCTTCTTCGGCGGCGAGGATCCCGGCGTAGAGAAGCCGACCGACTTCCAGGTCACCTTCGCGGCCAAGCAGTTCTTCGAGCTCTCCGACGACTGGTCGCTCATGTGGGGCCTGTCGTACGCGGGTGGCCCGAACTCGAGCGGCCACGACAACCGCAGCGAGGTCTACGGCACCGACCTGTACCTGAAGTACCGGCCCATCACCACCGGCAGCCACACGATCGTGACGCTGCAGGCCGAGTGGCTCTACCGCCGCCGCCAGGTGCCCGGCGACGTGCTCTCCGACCAGAACGGCTACGCGTACCTGTCCTGGCGCTTCGCGCAGCGCTGGGCCACCGCCGCGCGCTGGGAGTACGGCAGCGCCGCGCACGACCGGTCCGGCGACGTCGCCGCCGACCCGCTCGATCCCGAGTGGACCTCGGGCCGGCAGCGCCTGAGCGCCAACCTGACCCTGTGGCCGACCGAGTTCTCGCGGCTGCGGCTGCAGGGCTCGGTCGATGCCCCGGGCTGGCACGAGTCGCCCACGTGGGCGCTCATGCTGGCCGCCGAATTCATCATCGGGGCGCACGGCGCCCACAAGTTCTAGGAGGCTGCTCATGTACCGAAGAATCATCATCGCGTCCGCCGTGCTGCTCGCCGCCGCGTTTGCGCCGCGCGAGGCCCGCGCGGATCTCAAGATCGTCGCCAGCGTGCCCAGCCTGGGCTCCATCGCGCAGGAGCTGGGCGGCTCGCACGTGAGCGTGATCTCGCTGTCCCTGCCCACGCAGGATCCCCACTTCGTCGACGCCAAGCCCAGCCTGGCGCTGCACGTGATGCGCGCCGACCTGCTCCTCGCGGTCGGCCTCGACCTAGAGATCGGCTGGCTGCCGACCCTGCAAGTGGGCTCGCGCAACACCAAGGTGCAGGTCGGCTCGCGCGGCTACCTGGAATGCTCGCAGTTCGCCACGCTGATCGAGATCCCGCGGACCAAGCTCGATCGCGCCGACGGCGACATCCACGCCGGCGGCAACCCGCACTACCTGTTCGACCCGCGCCAGGCGGCGCGGGTGGCCACCGGCGTCGCCGAGCGCATGATCGAGCTCGACGCCGCCAACGAGGCCATCTACCGCGCCAACCTCGAGGCGTTCCTCGCCAGGCTCGACACCGCGCGGCAGCGCTGGGAGAAGCGGCTCGCCGGCGCGCGCGGCCTGGGCATCGTGACGTACCACCGGTCGTGGAGCTACCTCATCGACTGGCTCGGCCTGGTCGAGGTCGCGACCCTCGAGCCCAAGCCGGGCATCCCGCCCACGTCCAAGCACGTGGCGCAGGTGCTCGGGCTCGCGCGCCAGAAGAAGGCCAGGCTCATCCTCCAGGAGTCCTACTACCCGGCGTCGACGAGCCAGCTGCTCGCCAAGAAGATCCCCGCGGCGCTGGTGAAGCTGCCGGGCGGCGCCGATTGCCGGGCCCGCGAGAGCTACATCGACCACATGGACCACGTGGTCGACGCGCTCGCCGGGGGCTTCGGGCTGGGCCAATGACGCGGCCTCGCACGACCCGGCGCGCGGCGCGCACGTTCGCCGCGCTCACGCTCGCCGCGTGCACGTTCTCGGCGTGCACGTTCTCCGACGGCGAGCCGTTCGCGCGCGTCACCGCCACCCTCGACGCGCGCCTGGCCACGCCCGCCGATCGCGACGCCGGCGAGGGCTGGCAGAAGCTCGCCAGCGACTACTACGTGCGCGTGGACACCATGGTCCTCTCGCTAGCCGCGATCGAGCTGGTGGACACCGGCACCGGTGACAGCAGCGGCTTCGATCCCGCCGACCCGCCGCCCGGCTACAGCCTCTGTCACAACGGCCACTGCCACGCCGACGACGGCCGGCTGGTGCCCTACGAGGAGATCGCTGCCGAGCTGGCCGGCGGTGGCGGCGGGCTCGCGGTGGTCGCCGCGCTGCCGGTCGGCGAGGTCGATCTCGTCGCCGGGCGCGCAGGTGCGCTCGCGTGCGAGCCGCCCGGCTGTGAGCTGCCGCGCGCGCACGTGGGCATCGTGCGCGCACGGGTCACGCGCCTCCGGCTCACCGGTCAGGTGCGCGACGGCCGCGCGCCCGCGCGCTTCGAAGGCGAGCAGGCGTTCTCGATCGATCTCACGCTGCCCGAGGGCGCGCTCGTTCGCGGCACCCTCGACCTACCGTCGGATCGCACGCATGCGCCCGACGTGGACCTCGCCCTCGTACTGGCCCCGACGGTGGGCCTGCTCGACGGCATCGACTGGCTGGCGCAGCCGCAAGACATAGCGGGCGTGACCGAACGGGTTCTCGAGCTCGAGCTCGGGGCCACCATCCAACGCTGAACGAAACATGGAGACTCCATGATCCTGTCGAACCGAAATCTCGTTGCCTGCATCGCCTTCCTCGCGCTGGCCCCCTTCGCCGCCTGCGGCGACGACGACCCCGCCGTCGAGAGCGTCGACGTCGAGGGCTGCGAGCACCTGCAGGAAGGCCCCGCCGTCGCGGTCACGGCCACCCTGGTGGGCGACACGACGACACCCGCGATCGCCGGCGACCACAAGCGCTACGACGTCACGCTGCTCGCGGCCGGCGGCCAGCGCGCCGGCGTGGTCAGCTTCGCCGCGGCCGAGGCCACCGACTACGTGTTCTTCTTCGACGCCAGCGTGCCGCTCGAGATCATCGACTCCGCGGGCACGGTGGTCGCGATCGAAGCATCCACCACCAGCTCGACCGAGTGCACCGACATCAAGGCCCGGCACGTCGTCGAGCTGGCCGTCGGCACCTACTTCCTCGAGCTCGGACCGACCGCCGAGACCGACGTGGGCATCGTCGTGGAGGAGGCCCTTGGTCACGGCCCCGAATAGCCCCGCGGGCACCGGGGCCGCGCTCGTGGGCGAAGCCACCGAGGCGCCGCTCGTCACCTGCGAGCGCCTGCTGGTCGGCTGGCGCGAGCGCGAGGCCATCTTGCCGCCCATCGATCTGCAGATCCGTCCGGGACGGCTGCTCGCGGTGATCGGCCGGAACGGCTCGGGCAAGACGACCTGGTTCAAGACGCTCATCGGGCTGCGCCGGCCGCTCGGCGGCCGCGTGGTCAAGGCGCGGCCCGATCTGCGCATCGCCTACGTGCCGCAGGTCGCGCAGCTCGATCCCATCCTGCCGGTGCGCGCGCGCGAGCTCGTGCTCTGGGGTCGCCTGTCCGGCTGGGGCTTCCTGCGCCCGTGGGCGGCGCGCGCCGATCGCGACGCCACCACGCGCGCGCTCGCCGAGGCCGACGCGACCGAGTTCGCCGATCGACCGTACGCCGAGCTCTCCGAGGGGCAGAAGCAGCGCATCCTGTTCGCGCGCATGCTCGCCACCGACGCGCAACTGGCGCTGCTCGACGAGCCGACCGCGGCCATGGATCCGGTCGCCGAGCGCGACGCGTACCGCCGCCTGGCGCGGCTCGCCCACGAGCGCCGGCTCGCCGTGGTGGTGATCTCGCACGCGCTGGGTGTGGCCGCGCGCTTCGCCGACGAGCTGCTCTGGCTCGACCGCGAGGGCCAACATGTGCTGCACGGCACGCCCGACGAGGTGCTCGCAGATCCCGCCTTCCGCGAGCAGTACGGTGAGGTCCATGTGACGCACGCCCCCGAGGCCCGCTGATGGATCCCGCCACCGGCCTCGAGGCCGCGCTCACCTGGGCCGACTTCTGGGGCGCCTTCGAGTTGTTCGCCGATCCGATCTACTGCGCCGCCGCGGCCGGCTTCGTGCTCGGCTTCCTGGGCGTCTACGTGCTCCTGCGCCGCATGGTATTCGTGAGCGCGGCCGTGACGCAGTCGGCTGGCCTGGGCGTCGCCCTCGCCTTCTACTCGGCGATCCACTTGGGCTTCAGCTTCGACCCCATCTACGGCGCGATCGCGCTCTCGATCCTGACCACGGCGATCCTGCTCGCCGATCCGCAGCCGCGCCTGGGCATCACCCGGGAGAGCGTGCTCGGGCTCGCCTTTGCGCTCTCGGGCGGCGCCGCGATCGTCGTCGGCGCCAAGATCGCGCAGGAGGCCAACGAGATCAGCGCCATCCTCTTCGGCACCGCGGTGCTGGTCAGGCCCGAGGATCTGCACGCGGTGCTCGCCGTGGGCGCGCTGGTCACGGTGGTGCATTTCTGGGGCTTCCGTGGGCTCGCCTTCGCGACCTTCGATCCCGGCGCGGCGCGGGTGCAGCGGCTGCCGGTGACCGCGCTCTCGGCCGTGATCCTGCTTTCGATCGGGCTCATGGTGGGCGTCTCGGCGCGCGCGCTCGGGGCGCTGCCGGTGTTCGCGTTCTCGACGCTGCCAGCGACGGCGGCGCTGCTGGTCTCGCGCCGGCGGATGAGGCTCACATTCCTCCTCGCCGCGCTGGGTGGCGCGAGCGCGGGCGTCGGTGGCTACCTGCTGGCGTTCTTCCAGGAGTTACCGGTCGGCGCGGCGCAGACGGTAGTCTGCGCGGCCCTGGTGCCGCTCGCGCTGGGGGTGCGCGGCCTAGTCACACTCCTCCGGCTAGGCTTGCGGCCACGCGCCTAAGCACCGTACGCTTGGCCGGAGTGATGCACGCTTCCGCCTCCCCGGGCCAGGTCATAGACGGCCGCTACACGATCATCAAGTTGATCGGACGCGGCGCAATGGCCGACGTCTTCGAGGCGCGCGACGGCGCCACCAGCGAGAAGGTCGCGATCAAGATCCTGCGCGACGTGCTGGCGCAGGATCCCGAATCGGTGGCGCGCTTCGAGCGCGAGGCGCACGTGCAGGAGCGCATCCGCCACCCCAACGTCGCCGTGCTCCACGGCGTGGGCGTGCACGGCGCGAGCCCGTACCTGGCGCTCGAGCTGCTGGGTGGCCGCTCGCTCCTGGGCGTGCTGCGGCACGAGAAGCAGGTGCCGCTCATGCGCGCGGTCGCCTACGGTTGGCAGGCGCTGCAGGGGCTCGCGGCCATCCACGCGGCCGGCGTGCTGCACCGCGACCTCAAGCCGGCGAACCTCATGCTGCGGCCCAACGGCGACGGCACCGAGCGGGTCGTGCTCATCGACTTCGGCTTCGCGTCGCTCGAGGGCGCCGCCGGCATCACCCGCCAGGGCTTCGTGGTCGGCAGCCTCACCTACATGGCGCCCGAGCGGCTGCGCTCCGAGCCGGTGGACGCGCGCTCGGACGTCTACTCGCTCGCGGTCGTGCTCTACGAGCTGCTCGCGGGCGTGCCGCCCTACCAGGCCGACGACGACGGCGCGCTCATCGCCCAGGTGCTCGACGCGCCGGCGCGGCCGCTCACCGAGCTGGTCGCCGATCTACCGCCCGCGCTCGACCAGGCGGTCAGGCGCGCGCTCGCCAAGTACCCCGAAGATCGGCAGGCCACCGCGGACGAGCTGGCCGCCGAGCTGGCCACCGCGGTCGGCGTCGGTTAGCGCCATGCAAGAGGTCTCCAACCGGATCTGGTCCATGTTCGTGGCCGCGGGTCGCGGCCGCGGCGTCTCCCCCGAGAAGCTGGCCGAGGGCCTGCCGCTACCGCTCGAGCAGCTCGAGCACAGCGGCGGACGCATGGACTGGGACACCCACGTCGCGCTCTGCCAGCGCCTGAGCCAGCTGGTCGGCCGCGATCAGATGGTCGCCGCGGGCAGCGACTCGGTGCATTCGCCGGCGTCGCTGCCGCTGCGCGCGCTCGCCGAGCTGCTCGGCTCGGCCGGGCCGATCTACCGCGCCGGGCTCACCTGGTTCGCGCCCAGCCTCTTCTACAACGTTCATTTCGGTATCGCCGAGCTGGGCCCTGGCCGCCTGCGCGTGACCATGGAAATCCCCGAGCCCTACGCCACCTGTCCGGAGTTCTTCCTGCTCGCGCAGGGCACGCTCATCGCCACGCCGCGCTTCCTCGGCCAGGCCGACGCGCAGGTGGTCGCGCATATCGAGGAGCGCCGCGCCGAGTTCCTGGTCGCCACGCCCGCGCCGCTCTCGCTGTGGTCGCGCACCAAGCGGCTCGCCCGGGTGGTCAGCGCCGCGCGCAGCGCCATCGAGGAGCTGGCAGCGCAGCAGCGCAGCCTGCGCGAGAGCGCGCTCGCGCTGCAGCGCCTGCAGCACGACTTCAACCGGGTGATCGACGGGCTGCCCGACGGCGTGCTGGTGCACCGGCGCGGCGTGATCGCGTACGCAAACCCGGCGTGGCGCGGCTTCCTCGGCGTCGCCGCGGGCGCGCCGCTGGCCGGGCGCCACATCCGCGACTTCCTGGCCGAAGGCGATCCGTCGCGCGCGGCCGAGCCCTGGCTGGGCGCCGGCGCACGCGGCGAGGCCGGCGAGCTGCGCCTGCTGCGCGAGGGCGGCGGCATCATCACGCTCGAGACCGCGGCCGCGCAGCCGGTCGACTTCGACGGCCCGGCCACGCTGCTGTCGGCGCGCGACGTGACCGAGCGCAAGCAGTCGGGGCTGCAGCTCGCGGTCGCCGACCGCATGGTCACCGCGGGCACGCTCGCCGCCGGCGTCGCGCACGAGGTCAACAACCCCCTGTCGTACGTGATCGCCAACATCCGCAGCATCGGCCGCACCCTCGCCAAGCTGCGCCCCGCGCTCGACCTCGCGATGATGCAAGATCTCGAGGCCATGCTCGCCGACGCGCGCGAGGGCGCCGAGCGGGTCAGCGAGATCGTGAGCGACCTGTCGGCGTTCGCACGCCCCGACGACGGCGCGGTGCGGCCGGTCGACGTGCACGCGGTGCTCGAGCGCACGCTCAAGATCGCGGCCAACCAGATCCGCCACCGCGCACGCCTGCACCGCGACTACAAGCCGACCCCACCGGTCTTGGCCGGCGAGGGCCGCCTGGCGCAGGTGCTGCTGAATCTGCTCATCAACGCCGCCCAGGCCATCCCCGAGGGTCACGCCGACGCCAACGAGATCCGCGTCACCACGCGCGAGAGCGGCGGCCGCGTGACGGTCTCGATCCGCGACACCGGCGCGGGCATCCCCGAGAGCATCCAGGGCCGCATCTTCGATCCCTTCTTCACCACCAAGCCGCTCGGCACCGGCACCGGGCTCGGCCTGGCCATCTGCCACGGCATCCTGACCCAGCTGGGCGGCACCATCGCGGTGGTGAGCGCGCCCGGTCAGGGCTCGACCTTCACCATCTCGCTGCTGATCGCCGAGGGCGCCGCCGCCGCCGAGCGGGTCGTGCCGCTGCTCGCCGCGGTGCCCATCCCGACCGCGCACCCCGCGCGCATCCTCATCGTCGACGACGAGCCGCGCGTGGCCAGCGCGCTCGGCCGCGCGCTCGAGGGCCACGACGTCACCGTGGTCCGCGACGGCCGCACCGCGCTGCGCCTGCTCACCGGCGACGACGCCACGCCCTTCGACATCGTCTTCTGCGATCTCATGATGCCCGAGCTGTCGGGTATGGAGCTGCACGCGCAGCTGCGCGCCGCGCGCCCCGGGCACGAGCGCCGACTCGTGT
The DNA here is from genome assembly GCA_046595695.1 of Haliangiales bacterium. Classification (GTDB taxonomy): domain Bacteria; phylum Myxococcota_A; class Polyangia; order Haliangiales; family SHYZ01; genus JBKJOI01. Next base: position 9,107 of record JBKJOI010000970.1, read on the forward strand.
TCATGACCGGCGGCGCGTTCACGCCCGCGGCGCACGACTTCCTGCAGCGCGTCGACAACGCCTGCCTGGTCAAGCCGTTCCGGATCGATCAGGTGCTGGCGCTGGTCGACGCGATCATGACCGCGCCGCCGGGGACGCCGGTGCCGGCGCCGCCGCGACTTCGGGAATCGCGACCGTGAAGCAGGTGCCGCGGCCGGGCGCACTCGCGACCGTGATGCGGCCGCCCATCTGCTCGCACAGCTGCTTCACGATGGCGAGGCCGAGGCCGGTGCCGCCCTGCTCGCGCGCACGCCCCGGATCGACCCGGTAGAAGCGCTCGAACAGGCGCGGCAGGTGCTCGGCGGCGATGCCGGGGCCGTCGTCGGCGACCTCGATGATCGCGTGACCGCCGGCGCGCCGGCCGGTGACCACGACCTCGCCGCCCTCGCGCCCGTACTTGAGCGCGTTGTCGACCAGGTTCTGCACCACGCGCTCGAGGCCGTCGGGGTCGCCGAGCGCGACCAGGTCGTCGGGGATGTCGAGACGCACGCGCGCCCGGCGATCGTCGGCGCGCCTCCGCAGGGTCGCCTGCACCTGGCGCGCGATGGCCGCCAGCTCGACCGGCTCGTGCACGACCGTGGCCGCGTGCGCCTCGAGCGCCGACAGCGCCAGCATGTCCTCGACCAGGCGGCCGATCCGATCGGCGTGGCGGTGGATGATCTCGACGAAGCCGCGGCGGGTGGCATCGTCCACGCCGACGCCCGGGCTGCTCGCGAGCAGGGTCTCGGCGTAGCCGCGGATGGCGGTCACCGGCGTGCGCAGCTCGTGCGAGGCGTTGGCGAGGAAGTCGCGGCGCGCCTTCTCCTCGCGCACGAGCTCGCCGATGCGCGCCTCGAGCTGTGCGGCCAGCGACTCGAGCGCGCGCTGCAGCACGCCGAACTCGTCCTTGGTCGGCGGCGGTAGCGCCAGGTGGTACTCGCCCTGCGCGATGCGCGTGGCGCTCGCGGTCATCGCGGCGAGCGGCCGCGCCGCCACGCGCGCGGCCAGCAGGCCCAGGCCGATCGCGACGATCAGCCCGATCGCCGCGGCGACCAGTATGCGGTTGCGCATGGACTCGAGGGTGGCGCGGACCTCGTTCATGGGTACCCCCAGGCGAACCACGAGCCCGTCGCCAATCGGCTCGGAGACGAAGCGCATGTCGGCCTCGTCGACGCCGGCCGGCTGGCCCGAGTCGCCGAGCACGTGGCCGGCCTCGTCGGTGATGATGACGCGCGCGTCGACGACGTCGGCGAGCCGCGCCGCGATGCGCGGCAGCCGCTGGGCCTGCCCCTGGCCGCCCCCGCCGCCGTGCTCGGGCTCGCGTCGGTCGCCGCCGCCCTCGACGCGCGCGCGACCCGCGCTGACCCACTCGCGCGCACCCCGCGCCTGGGCGTGCAGGCGCGCGTCAAGGCGCTCGAGCAGCTCGGCGCCGAGCGTACGATTGAGCGCCAGGATCACCACCGCGACGACCGCGACGACCACCGCGAGGTGGCTGAGGAGCAGCTTGCCGCGGAAGCCGAGGCGGGCGGCCAAGGCTACGGCTCTCTCAGCCGGTAGCCGAAGCCGTGCACGGTCTCGATCGCGTCGCCCGAGCTGCCCAGGCGCGCGCGCAGGCGCCGGACGTGGGTGTCGACGGTGCGCGCGTTGACGTCGGAGGACAGGCCCCAGACCTCGTCGAGCAGGCGGTCGCGCGAGAACACCTGGCCCGGGTGCTCCATGAGCTGCGCGAGTAGCTTGAACTCCATGGGCCGGAGGGTGAGCTCGAGGCCGCCCTCGAAGACGCGGTGGCGCACCGGATCGACCTCGAGGCTGCGCCAGCGCAGCCGGCTGCCCGAGTCAGCCGAGGTGCGCGCGGCGCGCCGCTCGATCGCTCGGCGCGCCAGTGCGCGCACCCGCAGCACCACCTCGCGCACGCTGTACGGCTTGACCACGTAGTCGTCGGCGCCCAGCTCGAAGCCGACGACGCGGTCGTACTCGCCCTCGCGCGCGGTGAGGATGAGGATGGCGGGATCGCCGAGCGCAGGATCGGCGCGCAGCCGCCGGCACACCTCGGTGCCGGGCAGATCGGGCAACATGAGATCGAGCACGATCACGGCCGGGCGCAGCTTCTGCGCCGCCGTGATGCCCTCCTGGCCGGTGGCCGCCGAGGCGACCTGGAAGCCAGCCTCGCGCAGGTTGAACACGAGCAGCTGCGCGAGGTCGGGCTCGTCGTCGATGATGAGAACGGGGTCTGCGGTCTCGCTCACGGGCTCGGCCAGTATAGCCTGCCCGGGGCGAACGGATGGCGGGGCGGGACTCAGAGACGGCGCGAGCTGGCGCGGGCGGCGCGGCGGCGCGCCAACCAGAGCCCGGCGGTGCCGAGGAGCGCCAGCAGCAGCGCGGCGCTGCGCGCGGGCACGTCACGGCCGCCGCCCACGTCGCAGCCGCAGCCGCCCGAGGGCGTGCCCTCGTCGGGGTTGTCGACCGGGGGCCCGTCGCCGGGGGTGCAGTCGGGCTTGCAGGCGTCGGTCGCGTCGGCGTTGCCGTCGTCGCACGCCTCGCTGCCCTCGACGACGCCGTTGCCGCAGACGGGATCCTGGGTGTCCTCGCTCTGGCAGGTCGCGGTGCAGCCGTCGCCGCCCAAGGTGTTGCCGTCGTCGCACTGCTCGCCGGCCTCGACCGCGCCGTTGCCGCACTCGCTGCCAGGCGGGTTCTCGGTCTGGCAGGTCGCCGAGCAGCCGTCGCCGCCCTGCGCGTTGCCGTCGTCGCACTGCTCGCCGCTGTCGACGGTGCTGTCGCCGCACACCGGCGGCGGCACGGTGGCCGTCTGAGCGACGACGCAGAAGTCGTCGATGGTCCAGCCGCCGCGGTTGCCCGCCGCGTCCGCGGCGAGCTGGAAGGTCACCTGCACCTGGCCGTCGGCGGCGTCGGCCGAGAGGTCGACGTCGTGGAAGCGCCACTCGCGGTCGGTGTGCTCGTTGCCGGACGCGGTGTTGCTCCAGCGCTGCTGACCATCGACCAGCACGCTGCCCTTGTCCTTGCTGCCGTCCTCGACGGTGAGCCAGCGGCGGTACTGCAGGCGAACGTTGGTGGTGTGACCCATGAGATCGATCACGGGCGAGACCACCTTGTTGGTCTTGGAGGCCTGGTACTGGCCGTTGTAGGCCTGGCCGGCGACCGTGCCGCCCAGGTCGTTGCCGATCACGCGCGTGCCGCTCACCGCGGCGCCGGGATCGCCCGAGCCCGCGGTGCCATCCGACACGCCCCACTGCCAGTCGTCGGCGCCGTCGCCCGCGGTGCCCGCGACCAGCGCGTGCGTCCAGCCGGCCGCGAACGGATCGCTCTCGAAGTTGCTGCAGTAGATCATCTCGACGTCGCCCAGGTAGAGCTCGTAGAACGGGTCGGCGGCGTTGTCGGGGAAGGTCGCGGTGGTGTTGTCGACGAACGTGACGGTGACCTTGTAGTTGAGGACGAGCGCGCTGCCCGGCGTGGGCAGATCGCCCTCGTAGCCGTTCGCGGTCTCGGTGAGCGGCAGGCTGCCGCTCATCGCGGCGTTGCCGCGCACCTTCCAGTCGACCTTGGCGCTGGCGATCTCGGTGCCCGGGCAGGCGGCGTTGCCGCCGCCGGCGACCGGCACGGTCAGGTGCTGGCCGACCAGCTCGGGCGCGCTCACGCCCGGACCGCCGCCCGAGCCCGGCTCGGCGAGGTTGTGGCGCGCGAACGCCTCGTCGATGAGGCACTGGTGCGGCGTGCCGTTGTTCATGTTGCCGTCGTCGTCGTCGGAGGCGAGCAGCTCGACGTACATCGACGGGATGTCGACGGCGCGTGAGAGCGCGTCGGCGAACGCCAGGTTGAGCGTGTCGACGCCCGCGTTGCCGAGGGCCGCCTTGAAGTTCTTGCGCGCGTCCCACAGCGCGCCCGCGATGATGATGCCCTTCTCGTGGATCTCGGCGTTGCTCGGCCAGCTGGCCTCGGGGGTCAGGTCAGCGTGGCGCAGCGCCTCCTCGGGCTGGTTGGCGAAGAAACCCTTGCCCATGCCCGGGTCCTCGGTGATGTCGATCGAGAAGTAGTCGCTGATGCCCTCGCCGAGCGCGCCCTCGGCGTCACCGGTCGTGAGCACGTGGTTGTGGAAGCTGTGCCCGACCTCGTGCATGGTCACGTCGAGGATGCGGCCGGTGTTCTCGCAGGTGGTCCCCTGGGTGGTGCCCTTGCGGAAGAACGTCACGTTGGTGCCGTCGGAGAAGGCGTTGCAGAAGTCGTTGGTGTTGACGGTCGCGTTGATGGACTGATCGAGCCAGGTGAGCTGCGGCCGCATCTGTTTCATGCGCGCCTTGATGATGCCGGTCGAGATGAACGTCTGCAGCTGTGCGTCCTCGAACTCGGTCATCGCGCGCGAGAAGTTGAGCGTCTGGCCGTCCATCACGGTCGCGGCGACGCTCAGCACCGAGCCGGCGGCGTTCAGCACCCGCACGAACGTCGACGTGCACTTGATGGTCAGGCTGGCGCTCGCGCCGGTGAAGCTGAGCTTGCCGTCGGCGGCGACGACCAGCCCGGTGCCGACCTGCGCGCCGCGCGCCGGCTTGTTGACGCGCCCGTGCTGCGGGTAGCGATCCGGCACGTCGAAGTTGATCGTGGCGGTGGCGAAGCGCAGCGTCTGGGTGCGCGCGACCGCGGCCCCGGTGGCGACGTCGACATAGACGTCCCAGCGGCCGACCGGCTGCTCCGCGTCGAGCGTCACGCGCAGGACCGTGCGGCTGCGGATCGTGCCGTCGGCCTGCACGAGCGGCAGCACGAACGGCCCCGCAATGGCGCGCTCGCTCGCGGTCGTCGCGACGTCGGAGAGGACCCAGGCGCGCGCGCTGGCGACCGCGCGCGCGTCGCTGACCCGGCGTTCGGCGACCTTGGCGGTGAGGCGCGGGATCGCGGTCGAGCCCAGCACGAACAGGCGATCCTTCTTGAAGGTGAAGGTCACCTCGGCGCCGATCACCGGCACGCCCGCACGCGTCTGCGTGAAGGCGAGCGAGCGCATGCTCCAGGCGGGTTGGTGGTCGTTCACGCGCAGCACGAAGTCCTGGGCGCTGGTGCCCGGCGCGAGCAGCTCGATCTGCTCGGCGAGCAGCGCGCGCGCCGCGCGCTCGGCGACCTGGCCGTCGGCGATGCTGCCGGGCACCGGGATGCCCTGGCCGTAGATCCGCAGCGGCACATCGGTGGCGTCGTCGTAGAGCACGCGCCAGCCGGCACCGTAGGTTTGCTTGAAGCGCGTCAGCGCGCGCGCGCCCGCGAAGTCATCCGGCGCGTCCCAGCGGACGTCGCGGCCTTCGCGCACGGCGGCACCCGACGCCACCTCGAGCAGAGGTCGACGTGCCAGATGCGATGGTGCTCGAACTGCCAGGACCAGCGACGGTAGCGATGCGATGACCACGCCTGTCGCAAGGGCGAGCGCACGCTGCTTGGATCGATTCATGGGGTCTCCTCGAAAACCCCTCCCGCGCAGCGACAACCTACTGAAACTTCGACCGGCGGCGCACCAACATCTCCTGGCCGCGGCCTCGAGTCCTACGTCGCGGTCATCCCGCCGTCGACCGTGAGCGTGTGGCCGTTCACGTACGAGGCCGCGTCGGAGGCCAGGAACAGCGCGGCGCCGGCGATCTCGACCGGCTGCGCGTAGCGGCCGAGCGGCGTGCGGCCGACGACCATCTGGCGCAGCCCGTCGTTCTGCACGATCGCCGAGGCGAACTTGGTGTCGACCAGGCCGGGCGCGATCGCGTTCACGCGGATGCCCTGGCCGCCGACCTCGAAGGCGAGCGTCTGCGTCATGGACACGACGGCAGCCTTGCTCATGCCGTAGACGCCTTGCATGGGCGCCGCGCGCAGCGCGACGAAGCTGGCGACATTGATGATCGAGCCGTGCGCCTTGCGCGCCTGCAGGTGCTTGATGACGTCGCGCGCGCAGTAGAAGTAGCCCTTGGCGTTGACCTCGAAGGTCTTGTCCCAGGCCGCGTCGGTGACGTCGAGCAGCGCGCCGAAGTATGGGTTCGTCGCCGCGTTGTTGACCAGCACGTCGATCTTGCCGAAGTTGGCGATGGCGGCGGCGACCAGCTGCGCCACGTCGGAGGCCTTGCCGGTGTGGCAGGCGACCGCCTTGCACTTGCCGCCGCCCTCGTTGATCGAGGCCTCGACCTTCTGCAGGTCGTCGAGCTTGCGCGAGGCGATGACGACCGCGGCGCCCGCGTCGGCGAACGCGCGCGCGATGGCCTCGCCGATGCCGCGGCTGGCCCCGGTCACGATGGCGACTTTGCCGATGAGATCGATCTTGGCGGTGTGGCTCATGGTGCGCGCGACTTTACTCTGTCCCACGCGGTGAGCGCCATCGCGCCCAGGGAGGCCGCCGCGGTGCACGCGTAGACCGCGGGGTAGCCGCGCCGCTCGGCGAGCGCGCCGCCGAGCACGCCCGCGAGCATCATGCCCAGCGCAAAGGCGAAGTTGCCCGAGGCGACCGCGCGCGCCCGCCGCGCCGCCGGCGCGCGCTCGACGATGAGCGCCTGCATGGCCGGGTAGTAGAGCCCGTGCGTGACGCCGAAGATCGCGCCGAAGATCCACAGCTGCCAGCTCGCCGTGAGCGCGGCCAGCCCGGCCAGCGCCGCCGCCTGGCCGAAGAAGGACGGCAGGATCACCGGGTGCCGGCCGACGCGATCCGACAGGGAGCCGGCGAAGAGGCGCACCAGCACCGCCGACGCGACGTAGGCATTGAAGAAGGGCGTGATCGAGAAGCCACCCAGCAGCGCGGTGTGATCGGCGAGGAAGGTCACCACCGCGCCGAAGCCGGTCGAGACCAGCAGCAGGGCGGTCAGCGGACGCCACGCCGGCAGCGGCCAGCGCCGCACCGGCACGGCCACGCCGGGCGCGCCCGCCTCGTCGAGCGTGGTCAGCCGCCGGCGCAGGCGCGGCAGCCCGAGCGCGAGCCCGGCGCCGACCAGCGAGGTGATCGCCGCGACGCGGAACAGCCACGGCCAGCCCGCGTGCTGCGCGAGCAGCTCGCCGCCGATGGGGCCGAGCGCCATCGCGACCAGCGTGAGCACGCCGGCGGCGCCCAGCGCCTGGCCCATGCGCCCGGCCGGCGCGAGCTCGGTCGCGCAGAACGACGAGCCGACCAGCACGCCCGACCAGCCCATCCCCTGCAGCACGCGCGCCGCGCACAGGAAGGGCAGCGCGTGGGCCCACTCGAAGGCCGCGCAGCCGAACGCGCACACCGTCATGCCGAGGATGATCGGGGTGCGGCCCGAGAACCGCTCGGCGACGCGCGCCCACACCGGCATCATGGTCAGCGAGGCCAGCGAGAAGGCGGCGCCGACGATGCCGATGGCCTGCTTGTCGAACCCGAGCGCGCGCAGGTAGCGGGGCGCGACGATGAACAGGTTGGGCGCGTTGGCGGCGAAGAACAGCGCCGCGCACAGCAGCAGGAAGGGCGCGGAGTAGAGCGTATCGGGCGGTGGACGGCGTGCGGACAGGCCCCGACTCTACTGTTTCCAGCGCCTCACTTCCACGACCCGGCCGCCGTATCCGGAGTCGGCGATGGGCTGCTCGCGCGGCGACGCGAACAGCGTGTGGAACATGATGTCGGCCTCGTCGAGCACGCCGATCACGCCCGCGTCGCGCACCACGACGCCGACGTGGCGCGGGAACAAGAGCAGCTCGCCGGGCGCCGGGAACGCGAGCGCCTTTCCGCGCGCGTCGACGTAGACGCCGTCTTCGCGCGGCTCGCCACGCGCGACCAGCCTGGTGACCTTGGGCAGTCCGCCGGTCCACGTGTACGCGACGTCGTGGCCGAGGCGGCGCCAGCCGTAGACGACGAAGTCGGCGCAGTCGGAGCCCTCGAGCAGCTCCGACTGGTGCGCGCGATCGTTCGGTCCCGCCGACGCCCAGATGTACGGCTGGCCGTACATCTCGGTCAGCCAGCCCAGGTAGCTGTCGTCGGCGCGCAGCGAGACGCGGTGCACCGCGTCGGTCAGGCCGCCCGCGCTCTTCTTGCGGCGCGCTGAGGTGCCCGGGGTCGCGCGCTCGATCTCGCCGCGCACCGCGCGCAGGCGGTAGCGCATGGTGCCGAGCCCCAGGCCACGGTCGGGCGTGAGCGTCGGGTGCACGTCAGCGAGGACGCTGGCCTTGCCGCTCCACGCGTCGACGCGCGTCTCCGTGTACGGGATCGCCTCGTAGCGAAACGCGCCGCTCTGCGTGTTCGACAGATCCTCGGCGCTCGGCTCGATCTTCGACCACTCGAGGTCGACGCGGCCGGCGTCGGCGAGCGGCCGCGGCTTCACCAGCTTGCCGGCGAGCGAGAGCCGCGGCGCATCGCTGTAGACGACGCCGTCCACGAGCAGCACCGCGTACAGCGTGACGCCTACATCGGCGCGCGCGTGCTTCGGGGTCTCATCCGCCACGCCGGTGCCGACCCGCGAGACGATGCGCACATCGAAGCGGCCCGCCGCCCTCGCCTCACCCGGGCCGACCAGAAGAGCTGCCAGGAAGATCAACCAGCGCATGGGCCAGTCTACGAGACCAGCGGGGCGGGACTTCCCTGGCTCGCCGGCGGCTTTCTCTAGGGCTTCTGGACCTTCACGTCCTTGGGAAACAGCACCAGCTCGATCCGGCGGTTCCGCGCCTTGTTCGAGCGCGACGCCGGCCGGTACGGACCCATGCCGGCGGCGGCGAGGCGCCTGGGGTCGACCTTCACCTCGTCGATGAGGAAGTGCACCACGCTGAGCGCGCGTGCGGTCGAGAGCTCCCAGTTGGACGAGAACACGGTGCTCTTGATGGGGATGTTGTCAGTGTGGCCGATCACCCAGATGGCCCGGTCGGGGTACTTGTTGAGCGCGGCGCCGACCCGCTTGAGCACCTTCTTGCCCGCGGGGGTGAGCTCGGCCTGCGCAGTCTTGAACAGCACCTTGTCGAGCAAATCGAGGGTCAGCTTGCCGGCGCCCGCGGTGACCTCGCCCTCGTCGGCAGCGACGGTCTTGGACAGTTCGGCGGCGAGCGCGTCGGCCTTTTCTGCCTTGGCGGCGACCTTCTTGTTCTCGTTGCCGAGGGCGGCGATCTCGCCGCTGAGCTTCTCGTTCTCGGCCTTGAGCGTGGCGATGGTGCCGACGACCTCGGCCTCCTTGCGCTCGGCGTCGAAGGCGCGCTGGCGGGTCAGCTGCAGCTCGGCGACCGAGCGCACCTGCGCCGCGCGCGCGGTCTTGGCCTTGCCCCAGAAGTCGTAGGCCGCGAAACCGCCGGCGCCGAGGGCGAACACCAGCAGCACCCACGGCGTGGCCGAGCCCGGGTTCACGCGCTTACGTACGTTGGGCACTCGACCTGCATCGATCCCCGAGCGTTCAAGCATCCCGTCTCCGAAGTTCGAGGATCCCATGACAGGCCTCCTTGCCGTCGAAAATCATAGGGGCGCGAAGCACTTCCCGGTAGCTGGGGAGATTGTCGCCGAACGGGGTTGTCTGACCCCGCAAGCGACCCCGCACGAAAATCGACGAGCCGCGGAACCGTTCGAGATTTTGGCCTCCGCATGCGGCGCAGCTCTTGCTGTGGAGTAGCCGCGGAGGAGTGCATCACATGTCGATCCCCCCGAACCCGGCGAAGAAGGCCCCCGAAACGCTCGCCGAGCGCTTCTGGAGCATCGCGAGAGAGATGGAAGGGATCAGCCCCACCGTCGAGGTCGAGGGCCAGGCCCCCGATCCGGTCGCGATCGTTCGCCACGTGCTGCGCGTGCTCGACGCCCTCGACGAGGGTGCCCAGGGCCAGGGCGTCACGGTCAACACGCTGTCGTTCCTGGTGCTCTTGCGCCAGCACGAGCTGCGCGGGGATCTGCTCTACGCGTCGCCCGAGCAGGCGCGCGGCGAGCAGGTGGACGAGCGCTCGCTCGTCTTCTCGGTGGGCGTTCTGCTCTTCGAGAAGCTGACCGGACGGCATCCGTTCGGCGAGAAGTCGAACCCGCGCCGGGTCGCGCGCATCCAGAAGGGCGAGATCGGCAGCGGCGTGAACTACTTCCCCGCCGTGCCCGCAGGCCTGCGCATGGTGCTCATGAAGGCGATGGGACCGTTCCCCGAGGAGCGCTGGGAGAGCCTGGGCGAGCTGCGCGCGCAGCTCGACTATTTCGTCGCTGCGGCGACTGCGCCGCCCCAGGGTCGGTTGCCGCGGGCGAGCACGCCGCCACCGCTCAAGCGGAGACCCTTGCCGCCGCCGCCCTCGACGTCGACGTCGACGTCGTCGTCGTCGTCGACGCGTCGGCGCGACCTGGCGGATGAGGACGAGGAGGCCACGCGTATCCGCGAGCGGCCGATCACGGGCAGCGTGCCGGCGATCCAGACGCTGTCGCGCGTGGAGAGCCAGCCGGGCGCGACCGCGCACAGCGCCGGCTTCACGCTGCCGTCGTGGCAGCCGCCGCCGCGCGCGAGCCTGGTGAGGCGGCTCGCCCCGCTCGGGTACGTCGGGCTCGGGGTGCTGCTGACGGTGATCGGGCTGAAGCTCGCGGGCGGTGGCGGTGGTGGAGCGCCCGCGAGGACCCCGCTGGCCACGGCGCCAGCGAGCGCGCCCACGTCCGCGTCCGCGGCGAAGGCCGCGCCCGCGGCGAGCGCGCCCGTGGCGATCGCGCCAGCTCCTGCTGCAGTCCCGGTCCCGAGTGCTGCCGCCGCCGGCGCGCCGGTCGCGAAGGCGACGCCCGCCGCGGCCGGCGCCTCGTCCGCGCCGCCGCCGACCGAGCCCGCCGCCGAGGGTACCTTCGCTCCGCACGCCGCCGGTGACCGCGCGCTCGCGCTCGCCCGGGACTGTTTCTCTGCGGAGAAGCTCGCCGGCGGTGCGCGTTTCGGCGTCGGCATCCTGTACGCCAAGCCCGACGGCCTGGCCAAGAAGCTCTACTTCGCCTCGGCCAACGAGATCGCGCTGCCCGAGCGGCAGTGCCTGAACGCCGCCTGGATCGGCAAGCTGTCCGCCGGGACGCCACCACGCAACGTCGTGGTCGAGTACCGCTTCCGCGTGCGCACCGAGGGCAGCGACTTCAAGATGCAGCCGATTCCCGACCCCGAGTAGCCGCCTTCGCAGGCTGCCGCCTCGAGATCGCCGCACCCGCGCCGAATCCGCCGTGACTTTCGCCCGCCCGCTGCGCCATCCTCGCGCACCTATGCGCGTACCCCTGCTGCTGCTGACCGCCCTCGCGTCCTTCGCCATCGCCTGCACGGGGGACGACGAGCACGTCCCGGACCGGCCGGACGCGGGTGCCAGCGCCGACTCTGCCCCGGTCCCGACCACCGCCACGAGCTTCTGCACCGATCTCTCCGAGCGCCTGTGCGCCGGGCTCTCGTCGTGCGGCTGCCGCTTCGACCTGCGCCCCTACGACGCGGCTGGCTGCGTGGCGGCACGCTCGGCCGAGTGCCTCGGCGGCTTCGGCGCGCGCGTCGAGCCCGATGTGGCGGCGGGACGCGCGCGCTTCCACGAGCCGGGTGTGAGCGCGTGCCTGGACGCCGTGGAGGTCATGGCGAGCGCGTGCGTGCTCTCGCACGACTCGTCCGATGCGCTGCCCGAGGAGTGCTTCAAGGTCGTGGTGTCGACCGCGGCCGTCGGCGCGACCTGCCAGCTGAGCAGCGGCGGCCTCGCGTTCTGCGGCGCGGACGCCAATGGCGTGTGCGTCCCGGGCGAGGCGTCGGCGCTCTGCACCGCGCTGCCCGGCGCGCAGGCGGCGTGCTTCAACGGACTGTGCGCGACCGGCCTGGTCTGCAACGCCGAGCTGTGCGCAGCGCCCGCCGCGAGCGGCAGCGCCTGCTCGGATGGCCACGCCTGCCAGGACGGGCTCGTCTGCGATCCGATGGGACAGTGCGCGGCCCCGCTCGCCGCGCGTGCCACGTGCACGGACAGCGCGCAGTGCCAGCCCGGGCTCGCCTGCGATGGTGGCGCGTGCACCTCGCTCGCCGAGCTGGGCGATGGCTGCAGCGCCTCGCCCTCGCTGGTCTGCGGCGTGGGGCGCGATTGCGGCCGCGCACCCGAGACGCGCACCTGCACCGATCCCGACGCGGAGGGCGCCCTGTGCATGGACAGCACCTGCGCAGGCGAGCTCACCTGCGCGATCGCGTCGATGACCTGCGTCGCGCTGCCCGGTGACACCGAGACATGCCTGGATGGCTTCGCGTGCGCGGATGGGCTCACCTGCGTGGACCTGACGGGTACCTGCGCGCCGCTGCCGGGCATGGGCGAGACCTGCGCAGCTGGTAATCGCTTCTGCGCCGATGGCTTGGGCTGCCGGACGAGCGACAACACCTGCCAGCCGGGTCCGGGGGCCGGGCAGGCATGCTACCTGAATCCGCCGGACTCCGTCTGTGGCGCGGGGCTGGGCTGCGATTTCGCGGCGAATGGCAGCGTGTGCATCCCGATCGGCGGTGCGGGCGCCGCGTGCAACACCGACCGCACCTGCGCCAGCGGCACGTACTGCGACGGCGCAACGATGCAGTGCGCGAACAAGCTGTCGGCGGGGGCGGCGTGCTCGGCGGACAACGAATGCCAGGCCGGCCATGAGTGCCCGTTCCGCCCCGGCGTGCCCGGCCTGACTTGCCAGCCCATCCCGACGCGCGATCAGGCGTGCTCGGACGACTGCGCGGATGACCTGGCCTGCAAGGGCCCGGGCGGGATGTGCGTCCCGGAGCTCTGCGTCGTTCCTTAGCGGTGCGTACGGTCGGGCCGGCCGCAATGAGGCGCGCGCTGCCGGGCCGGCCGCTCAGCTACCGCGGGTCGAGCGCCTTGCGCATCTTCAAGCCGGTGACCCGATAGCCGAGCTGCTCGTAGAGGGCGATCGCGCCCGGGTTGTCGCGGTACACGTGCAGGTCGATGTGAGCCAGACCCTGCGCGCGGGCCAGGGCCTCGAAGAGCTGGAGCGCGCGCCGCGCGTGGCCCTGGCGGCGGAAGGGCTCGTCCACGGTGATGTCGTCGAGGAACGCGCGGCCCTCGGCGTCGACGGAGAACCAGAGGGTGCCGACGCGCACGTCACAGTGCAGGATGGCGTGGAGCTGATGCCCCTTGGTGGCGACGCCGTCGGGCAAGCTCGCGTCGGTGCGACGGGTCGCCTGGAGCGTCGCCTCGGCGAGCGAGAGCTGCTCGACGCGCGCGAGGTCGGCGGCCCAGTCGCGAATGAAGCTCTCGCGGTAGCCTGCGAACTCGTGGGGATGCAGCGGCCGCAGCGCGACGTGCTCGTCGCTCATTGGTGCACCTTGCATGCGTCCTCGCGTGGCGCTCAGGCGCGCGCGCCAGCCAGCTTCAGCTTGTTCTTCGCGGCCACGCCCAGCTTGCCGCGCGGCTGACGATCCGACACGAGCTCGAGCAGCTCGACGCCGAGACCCTTCTCGTTTTCGTCGGTCGACTCGACGAAGTTGAAGCCGAGGGTGAAAAGGTCCTCGAGTTCGAGGTCCTTCTGCTTGCCGAGCTGGCGGGTCACCGGGTAGCCAGCTTGCACGAGCTGCGCGAACTGCTGCAGCACCGGATCGGCGCTGCGCGCCGAGCGCAGGAGGTTGCGCCCGCCCGCCTTGAGGCCGAGGACGCCCAGGTAGAAGCGCTGCTCGTCGTCGAGCGGCGCGCGCGAGTGCGCGAGCGGCCGCAGCGCCACGAAGGCGTCGTGGTGGTGCCCGGCCTTGCGCAGGCGCGCGGCGCGCTCGAACAGCAGCGCCGCGTGCGCGCCCGGGTCCAGGTGCTCGAGCGCGTCGAGCAGGATGCCCACCACCGGGCCCGCCTCGCCCTTGCCGGCGCGCGTCCGGTAGCGCTCGACCAGCGTCTTCACCGCCGCCGCCGGCACCCGCCCGTCGTGCGCGCGCAGCACGTGCGCGAGCCGGCGCGCGACCTCTTCGCCGGGCGCGTCGCCGAGCGCGATCGCGAGCGGCCCGGCCGCCTCGGGCGCCCCGGCGAGCGAACGCGCCGCGGCCTCGCGCAGCGCGTGGTCGGGCGCGAGCAGCTCGTCGATGAGCGTCGGGATGGCCGCCTTGCCCGAGAGCGCGGCGAGGCGCTCGGTCGCGAGCCGACGCGCGTCGGGGTTGCGCGCCTTGGTCAGCGCCGCGAAGCGCTTCACCTGCGCCTCGGGGATGTGCGCGCCGTGCAGCGTGTCGACCGCGGCGCGCGCTACCGGCGCGTCAGCGTCGTCGGCCCACGCGATCAGCGCAAGCACCGCGTCGTCGACCGCCTTGCCGGTCGCGCCCGCGACCAGGCGCCGCATGCCCGCGATCGCCGCGAGCCGCACCGGCTGCGGCCAGCTGGCCGCGGCGTGCCCGACCAGCACCGGCAGGCTGCGCGGATCGGCCAGGTAGCCGGCGAGCCGCAGGAGCGCCGCCATGCGCGGGACCAGCTCGGTGGCGATCTGCTTCTTCTGATTCCGGCGCCCGCCCACGCGCGCGAGCTCGGCGGCCACGCGCGCCGACAAGAGCGCGCGCGCCTTGTCGTCGCCATGGTCCACGATGTGCGCGCGTAGCTGCTGCAGCACGTGCTCGCCCAGCTCGGGATCGTCTAGGCAGCCGAGCAGGGCGTCGAGGGCGCCCGCGCCCGCGCTCTTGACCAGCAGCGCGACCGCCTGCTTGCGCCCCGCCGGCGCCCCGTGGGCGAGCGCGCGCCCGAGCGCGGCCTCGGCGCCCGCGCCCTGCGCCGCGAGCAGCCGCATGGCCCGCTCGCGCACCTCGTCATCGGCCGAGCCGAGCAGCGGCGCGAGCTCCTTGGCCAGCCCGCGCGCGCCCTGCGCCTCGAGGGCGTCGAGCACGAAGCGGCGCATCATCGGATTGTCGTCGGCCAGCTTGGCGGCGAGCGCCTTGCCGGCGCGCGCGTCGCGCTTGCCCGCCTCGCCCAGCACCATCGCCGCCGCGCAGCGCAGCTCGACCCGGTCGGCATCGAGCAGCGCGAAGACCTTCGTGAGCAGGTCGGTCTCGGCCATCACCTCACCCCCGATGCGCATCCTAGCGCGGGCGGCAAGAATGGACCACCCGACTAGCGGCTCGGAAACGTGAAGGTGACCGGTTCACGGCGCGCCGCGCCGCGACGCGACGCGACGCGCCGTTCCGTGGATCCATGGGGAGCAGCGGCGAGGCGTTTCGTCAGCGGTCGTGCGTGGGCGGGCGCGGCTGGTGCCTTCGTTGCGCGAGGGCCGGCAGAAGCTATTGGGGGCGTGCGGGCGGGTGGTGCCTTCGTCGGCGCGGGGGCACGTTCGCGGGTGGTGCCTTCGTTGCGCGCGAGCGGAGCCGGAGCTGATGGCGCGCGTGGGACACGCACCAATGACGTCGGCGTCGGCGTCGGCGTGGCCGTGCGCGCTGGCACGGCGGGGTCGTACGGCCGGGGCGGCAGCAGGGTGCGTACTGCCGGGGCGGCAGTAGATGGCAGGACGACGCCAGGGTCGCGGACGTCGGTCGATTTCTCGGGACGAACGTGATTCGTTCTTGACGCGTTTCGGGCGTGTTTACGGCGCTGCTGCAGGCGGGCGCGTGGATGGG
>JBKJOI010000980.1:0-5130 GCA_046595695.1 Haliangiales bacterium
GACCGGAGGCAGCCCACGCGGCACCCGCTCGCGCACGCAGCGCGCCGCCGCGAGCGTGTCGTAGCGCATGCGCCCGGCCAGCGCCGCCAGCCGGTGCGACTCGAAGCGGCGCGCGCCCTCGCCGACCAGGTAGTACGCGCGGCACTGCTCAAGGTCGAAGTAGATGCGCGAACCGTAGATCGAGGGATCCGCGCAGTGCGCGTCGACGAAGCAGCCGGGGAAGCGGGCCTCCGAGATCGCGCCGCTCGCGCAGACGTCGTCGCCGACGATCACCTCGGGCGGCCCGGCGGTGCAGCCGGTGACCGCACCGCTGGCGAGCGCGGCGAGCGCGGCGAGCGCGGCGAGCGCGGCGAGCGCGCTGGCCGCGGCGAGCTCCGACCGGCTCAGTCGACCCTCGTGCCGATGAGGCGCGAAAGCGTGGCCATGAACTCCACCAGGCTGACGTCGAGGCGCGCGACCACGCGCCCGTAGAGCATCGCGGTCGGCACGTTGGCGTCGCCGCGCTCGCGCTGCGCCTCGGCGAGCGTGAACAGGATGACGCGCTCGAGCCGGGTCAGGCCATCGCGGGCGTCGGGGAGGACGTCCTCGGGGCGTCCCGCCGGGGCGGGCGCGTAGCGGGGCCGCGGGCGCGGACGGCCGCGCGTCACGCCGGCTCCGCGCGCAAGATCTCGTCGAGCCGCTGCGGCTGCACGTTGCCCCCGGTCACGACGATCACCGTGGGCCCCGGCGCCGCGCCCACGCGCGCTGCGCCCGGCGCCGCGGGCCCCGCGCCGGGCACGACGCCCTCGAGCACGCCGGCGATCGCCACCGCCGCGGTCGGCTCGCAGATCACGCCCAGCTTGCGGTACGCGAACGCCACCGCGCGGCGAATCGCCGCCTCCGACACCAGCCCGATGCGCACGCCGTGACGCCGGCACAACTCGTAAGTTTGCTCGGCGGTGGCGCCCTCGCAACCCTCGGCCACCGTCTCGCCGCCCTGGTAGACGGTGAGCGCGCGGCCGCCGGCGAGTGAGTCGTGCATGGCGCAGTTCACCACCGGCTGCACGCCGAGCACCGCGACACCCGCCGGCGCCAGCGCCGCGGCGAGGCCGCCGATGAGCCCGCCGCCGCCGACCGGCGCGATCACGCGCGCCACGTCGGGCAGCTGGGCGCGGATCTCCTCGCCGAGCGTGCCGCCGTTGCCGCGGATCACGTTCGCGTCGTCGAAGGGCGACAGGAACACCGCGCCGGTCTCGCGCGCATGCCTCCGCGCGGCGGCCTCGGCCTCGTCGTAGCTCTGGCCCTCCTCGATCACGATCGCGCCGAATGCCGCGATCGCGCGCTTCTTCACCTCGGGCGTCGTGGTCGGCACCACCACGCAGGTGTGCACGCCCAGGTGCACGCCGGCGAGCGCGACGCCCTGGCCGTGGTTGCCCGCCGAGGCCGCGACCACGCCGCGCGCGCGCTCGGCGGCGCCGAGCGCGTCGAGGGCCAGGCAGGCGCCGCGCAGCTTGAACGAGCCGGTCAGCTGCAGCGACTCGAGCTTCAGCCACACGCCCTTACCCAGCGCGGGCGCGGGCACGAGCGGCGTGCGGCGGACGAGGCTCGCGAAGGCCCCGCCGGCCATGCTTCTTGCTAGACCACGACGGGCAGGCGCAGACCGCGCGCCGCCCGCGACGAGCGACGCCCGGGCACCAGCACCGGCGCGGGATCGACGACGTCCTGGATGGACGCGGCGAGATCGTAGTCGGCGTACGAGGTCACGCGCGCGCGCACGATGTCGCCGGCGCGCGCGGTGCCGTCGGTCAGGTAGACGACGCCGTCGATCTCGGGCGCCTGGCCGTACCAGCGGCCCTGCAGCAGGTACTCGCTCTCGTCGGAGACGCCCTCGACGAGCACGTCGATGTCCTGGCCGACCATGGCCTTCTGCTGCTGCTTGGAGATCTTGCGCTGGAGGCGCATGAGCGCGGTGCGGCGCTTCTTGGCGACCGCGGCGGGCACGGTCTCGCCCAGCTCGGCGGCCGCGGTGCCCTCCTCGCTCGAGAAGGTGAACACGCCGAGCCGCTCGAAGCGCGACGCCTCGATGAAGTCGTGCAGCCGCTGGAACGCTTCTTCCGTCTCGCCAGGATGCCCGACCAGGAAAGTGGTGCGCAGGATCAGCCCGGGGATGCGCTCGCGCAGCTTGGCGACCAGCGCGGTGAGCGCCTTGGCGCCGTGACCGCGCCGCATGCGCTTGAGCACGTGATCGTCGAAGTGCTGGAACGGCACGTCCAGGTACTTGGCAACGTTCGGCTCGCTCGCGATGACGTCGATCAGCTCGTCGGTGACCGCGGTCGGGTAGGCGTAGTGCAGGCGCACCCAGCGGACACCCGGCACGCGCGCCACGCGGCGCAAGAGCTGCGCCAGGTCGGGGCGCTCGGCCTCGGGCAGGTCGTCGCCGTACTTGGTGAGATCCTGGGCGACCAGGTTGAACTCACGCGAGCCGCGCGAGACCAGGTCGCGAACTTCCGCCTCGACGTCGTCGATGGTGCGCGAGCGCTGCGGCCCGCGTAGCTTGGGAATGATGCAGAACGCGCAGGGCCGGTCGCAGCCCTCGGCGATCTTCACGTACGCCGAGTGCGAGGCCGCCGAAAGCGTGCGCGCGGTGCTCGCGTCGTAGAGGTAGCTGGGCTCGGCGGCGACGTCGATCTTGTCCTCGTCGGAGACCGCATCGAGGTGCAGCGCGCCGGCGACCTTGCCGACCTCGCCCGAGCCGAAGATCTTGTCGACCTCGGGGATCTGGTCGGCGACTTCCTTGGGGTAGCGCTGGGTCAGGCAGCCGGTGACGACCAGCTTCTTGCAGGAGCCCGCCTCCTTGAAGCGCGCCATCTCGAGGATGGTGTCGACCGACTCTTCCTTGGCCTCGCCGATGAAGCCGCAGGTGTTCACGACGATGATGTCGGCCTTGGCAGGATCGGAGACGATCTCGTGCCCGCGATCCAGGGTGCTACCGAGCATGACCTCGGTATCCACGCGGTTCTTCGGGCAACCCAGCGAGACGAAATAGACGGTCGGGGGGCGTTCGTTACGGCTGTCATTCATGGTGTTGGAGCTCAGCCGCAGGAGTCTGCACGCCGCACCCTCCCCGGTCAAGCCTTGCGGGGGACAGCCAAAAACCAGATCGACAGGGTCGCAACCTACCGAACTCGTTCGGTTTTTGTAGTCAAACGTGCGATCTGCTCGGGTGTCGCGGTTTCGGGAGCGCCGGAGGCGACCTTTCGGGTGTTCCACGCGGCGTCGTCGGCTCGGGCGAGCGCGATGAGCCCGAGCAGCCCGAACACGCCGCACGCCGTCAAGCCGGCCCCGGTGCCCCAGCGGTCCATGACCAGGCCGATGGCCGGGGAGAACAGCCCGAACGCGGTCCGCCGCATCATGCTCTCGACCGACAGCAGCGTGGCGCGCCGGCGCGAGTCGTCGATCTCGCCGTTCAGCAGCGGCTTCACCAGCGGCGAGTACAGCCCGGTCGCGGCCGCCTGGATCGCGAGCACGCCGATCGCCCAGCGCCCGCCCGGCAGGAGGCCGAGCAGCAGGAACGTGCCCACCAGCGTGCAGCCGAGCGTCCACAGGAGCGTCGCCGAGGTCATGCGCTCGCGCAGCCAGTGCGCGTGGTGCGCGAAGAACGTCGCGACCAGGTACACACCCGCGAAGATGAAGCCGGTCGCCGCGATGCCGTAGCCAGCCGACTTGAGGTACGGCTGGTAGATGTAGCGGGTCGCCTGCAGGAGCACGAACACCACCGCCGAGTACGCGATGATCCACTGCAGCCGCCGCTTGCTGCCCACGGTGCGGAAGGCCTCGCGGACATGCGCGAGCATCTCGCGGCCGCTCGGCAGCTTGGAGGTCGAGTGTTGCTGCGGCTGCGGCCGATCCTGGCGCATCGACAGCGCGACGAAGAACGCGGTCAGCGACACGCCCGCCGAGACCAGGAACGGCAGCGCCAGGTCGTACTGCCCGAGCAGGCCGCCGGCGGCGAACGCGAGCGCCTGCCCGCCCTGGTGCCACGTCGACGAGGTGCCCTCGCGGCGCGGGTACTCGTGGCCGCGGCCGTTCTCGTTCAGCAGGTCGAAGAGGTAGGCCGAGTCGGCGCCCGAGCACAGCGTCATGGACAGGCCGCCCAGGACCTCGGCGATCGCGAAGGTCCAGAAGTCGCTCGCCACGTAGTAGGTGAGGCACGCGGCCACCATGGCGAGCGCGCCGGCCATCATGGCGGGCCGGCGGCCCAGGCGGTCGGCGAGCGCGCCGGTCGGCACCTCGCTGCCGATCACGGTCAGGCAGTAGATCGAGTTCAGCAGGCCGACCTGGAGCATATCCAGGCCGCAGGAGAGCGCGTACAGCGTGCCCAGTGGCACGAACAGGTAGCTCGTCGAGAGCAACCGGAACAGGTAGAACAGGCGGAGGTCGCGCACCATGCGGCTAGCGCAGCTCCGCGGGCGGATTCGGGTCGCACAGGATGATCGTCGCCTCGGCGGCCTCGATGCGGGCGACCTCGTCGCCGTGCTCGAGCACCGCGGCGAGCGGGGCGAGATCGACGTCGACGCCCATGCGGCGCAGGCCGAGCGCGGCCTCCACCGAGAGCGAGGACAGCACGAGCACCTTGGTCAGCACCGGCACCGCCGAGGGATCGCCCAGGCGCGCGAGCGCGGTGGCAGCGAGCTGGTCGTAGCGCGGGTCGACGATCATCTCGAGCAGGAGGGCCTTGCCCGAGTCGTCGCCGGCGCGGCCGAGCGCGGCGGCGGCGCGCATGCGCGGCTCGGGATCGCGGGCGGTCAGCGCCTCCTCGAGCATCTTCAGGCCCTCGGCGTCACCGAGCAGCGCCAGGCTGCCGGCGGCGCTCAGGCGGTGCGTGGTCAGCGCGAGCCAGCCGCGCAGCGGGCCGACCGCCCTGGGCTCACCCAGCTGCGCGAGCGCGATCGCCGAGCTCATGCGGATGTCACGGCGCGAGTTGGTCAGCGAGGCGATCAGGAACTCCTGGCCGCGCGCATGCCCGGCCTTGGCCAGCGCCTCGGCGATGGCGACGCGCGTGACCTCGGAGGGCTCGGTGTCGAGCTGCTTGATCAGCTCCTCGAGCGCGCCGGTGTGGCCGCCATGGCGCTCGCGCGCACCGGCCACACC
>JBKJOI010001014.1:0-24092 GCA_046595695.1 Haliangiales bacterium
CGCCACACGGCACGCGATCTTCTCCCGCTCGGCCAGGGCGTTGCGCCCGGTAGCGGTATATACCTCGGCGAGGCCGCAGCGCACCGCCGGATCAAAGGGCTGCACGCGCAGCGCCGCGCCGAAGTGCTGCTCGGCCTTGGCCAGATCCTGGGTCTCCAGGTACGCCGAGCCGAGCGTGGTCTCGGGGCCGGCGTCCTCGTCGTCGCGGTCGGGCATGGCCTCGATCACCGCGATCGCCTTCTCGGGCTGCCCGAGCTCGAGGTACGTGCGCGCGAGCTTGGCGCTGAGGAAGCTGTCGTGCGGGCCGGTGATCGCGATCGCCTTCTCGTACTCGGCGGCGGCGCCAGCGAGCCGGCCGCGCGCGCGCAGGAGGCCGCCCAGGCGCGCGTGCTTGCGCGCCTTCTCCTCGGGGATGCCGTCGACGCCGACGTTCTCCTCGTCGCCGTCCGACTTGCGCAGCTTGATCTTCTTGGTGCCGCCGTGGGTCGCGAGCGACGGGCTCTGCCGGAGCGGCAGGCCCTTCAGGTACTTCTTCCACGCCGCCTGCGCGTCCTCCCAGCTGACCTCGAGCACCTCGGCGACGGCGCGGCGCTCGCTGCGGCCGTCCTTGATGCGCTCGAGCACGCCGCGCACGCCCGCGTAGCCGTGCTTCGCGTGCAGGTAGGCGATGAACGAGTAGACCTCGGCAAACGCGGTCGCCGCCGCCTCCTGCGAGGGCAGGAGCGCCATCGACGGGTGCATCTCCTCGAAGGTGATGAGGCGGCCCTTCTTGAGCGCGGCGGCGAGCAGGTGCTCGTGCACGCGGCCCATCCCGGTCGCGCCCGGCTCGGCGCGCCAGCGTGTCTCCTCGAACTTGGCCAGGCCCTCGTGCAGCCAGATGGGCACGCGATCGTTGGTGGCGCGCGTGATCACGTAGTGCGCATACTCGTGCGCGAGCGTGTCCATCCACGAGTAACCGGTGATGGTCGCGCGCGGCGTCACGATCATGAGCTTGTTGTACTTGCACAGCGCGATCGTCCCCGAGGTCTCGATGGCGCGCTCGGTCAGCGTCGACACCTTGGCCAGGTCGTTCACGCGCGCCAGGATCTCGACGCGCACCTTGCCGGGCGGCGCGTAGCCGAGGTCGACGGTGATGGTGCGGTAGGCGGCCTCGAGCGTCTCGCCGGCCAGGTCGACGAGCAGCTCGTCCTTGCCCGGGTGGTAGAAGATCTCGAAGTGGCCGCCCGGCGAGTTGCGCGAGACCATGCCGCGCGTGGCCTCGCGCGTGGACGCGACCAGCGGCGCGAGATCGCGGACCAGCACCTTGGTCGACGCGGCCGTCAGCTTGGTGAGGATCTTTCCGGCGCGATCGTAGTCGCCGTCGAGGAAGGCCATCTGCGCCATCATGAAGCGGGTCTCGGGCTCGTCGGGCGACTGGCGCGCCAGCGTGGCGACCAGCTCGCGCGCTTCCTCGTAGCGCCACTCCTCGACGGCGCGCGCGGCCTTCACGTAGTCGCCGTACGACGACTTGCCGGCCTGCGCGGGCGCGGCCGGCGTGGCGAGCGCGAGCAGCACGAACGCGAGCGCGATGCGGGCGGCCCGGCCGGCGCGCGCCGCGCGGCGCATACGCCCGCCGCTCACGGCACGTGGCGCGATCACTGCGTGATCTCCCGGTAGTAGCGCTCGACCTGCTCGGTGTAGTCCTCGGGCGCCTTGCCCTTGCGCTTGGCGTCGAGGATCTTCTCGCGGAACTCCTCGGGCGGCTTGTACTCCTCGGCGCCCGGGATGTGGACCTCCTGGTCGTCGGGATCCGAGCTGTTGCCGATGGTGTTGGGGCGCGAGCTCTGCTGCAGGCTCTTGCGCAGGCCGCCCAGCTTCTCCGCCGCGCCCTCGGCCTCGGCGCGCGCGCCGCCCGGGTCGGCGCTCTGCATGCGCTTCTCGGCGCCCTGCATCTTCTGCGCGGCGTCGCCGAGGCCCTTGCCGGCCGACTCGCCGGTATCCTGGGGCAGGTCCTTGCCGCGCTTCTGCGCCTTCTGGCCGGCACGCTTGGTGCGCTCGCGCAGCGCCGCCTGGCGCCGCCTGAGCTCCTCGAGTTGCTGGCGGTCGGCCTTGTCCATGATTTCCTCGGGCGCAGGCGTCGCGTTCTCGAGCTCCTCGACCAGCTGGTCGGCGACCGGCTCGGCGCGGTGTGCGTGCGACAGCGCCTCGTCGGTCTTGTCGGACCAGGGCTCGCCGTCGGCCATGTCGTCGTCGAGGTCCGAGAGCAGCGTCTCCAGGCTGGTGCGCGCCTCCCTGGCCATCGACAGCGCCTCGGCGAGGTCGCCCTCGTCGATCATGCGCTGCACGTCGCCCAGGCGGCGCACCAGCGCGTCGTGCTCGTCCTGGCCGAACGGCGTCAGGCCGTCGCGCGGCACCGCGGTGACCTCCTCGCGCAGCTTCTCGAGCGTCTTCTTGGCCTTCTCCTTGAAGGGATTGGCGCGGTCCTTCGCGACCTCGGCGGCGCGCTTCTTGTAGCGGTCCTCGATGTCACCGGCCTGGTTGGCGATCTCGCGCTCCTCGCGCTCGAGATCGGCGATCTCGTCCATGAGCTCGCCGTAGGCCTTCTCCTCCTCGGTGAACTTCTCGCCGCGCAGCTCGCGCAGGCCCTCCTCGAGCGAGCGCGAGGCCGAGTCGAGCATGTCGGAGCACTTCCTGAGCTGCTCGTTGCCGCCCTTGATGTCGCCGGCGGTGATGAGCTCTCGCACCTTCTGCAGACAGTCCTGCGCGTCGTCCATCTCGAGCGCGTCGGCGTTCAGGAACTGGTCGGCGAGCTCGCCGCCCAGGCGCGAGCGCTTCTCGAGCAGCTCGCGCTCGAGCAGCTCGAGCGCCCGCAGCTCGCGCTCGATCTCCTCGCGCAGCTTCTCCGAGCCGGTCTTCTCGTACTCGTCCATCAGCTTGGCCAGGCGATCGCGGCGCTGCTTGATCTCGTCGGTGATGGAGAGCATCTCCTCGAGCCGCTGGCGGCCGATCCAGTCGTCGAGGATGAGCACGTCCTTCTCGAGCTCGGCGACCTGCTTGCGGTCGCCGTCGCCGAGCATGGCCAGGCCGGCACGGCTGAGCAGCCCGTCGGGGCTCCTGGCCGCGCGCGCCTCGAGGTCGTCGAGCAGCACCTGCTCGCCTTCCGCCAGCTTCTCGAGCCGCGCGTGCATGGCGTCGAGCTCGGGCTTGAGCTTCTTGGGCGACAGCGGATCCTTGTCGACCAGGCCGGCGAGCTGGCCGATCTCGACGACCAGCTGCTGGGCCACGCGGTAGGCGTCGCGCCGCGGCGGCAGCTCGCCGGGCGGCGCCTCGAGCCGGTCGGCGAGCAGCGCGATGGCGCGCTCGAACACCTGCTGCTGCCGCTCGATGAGCTCGGCGTGGCGCTCGCGCGGGCTGTAGACGCGCAGGTAGAAGGTCTTCGACGAGCCCACGTTGGGGCCGCCGACGTCGTCGTTGTCCTTGACCGACAGGTGGTAGGCGACGCGCGCGCCCGGCTGGAGCGCGACTTCCGCCAGATCCCACATGAGCTTGCCCTGGGCGCTGCGCCCGGGCTTGAAGGGCAGGAGCCTGCGCTCCTCGCGGCCGGTCGGGTTCTTCCAGACCAGCGCGACCTCCTTGATGCCGTAGTCGTCGTCGGTGGCGAAGGCGAGCTCGACGCGCTTGCGCGACGAGACCTCGAGATCCTCGGCGGGCGCGAACAGATCGACGCGCGGGGCGCGGTCGACCTCGATGTCGAGGCGGCGCGGATCCGCCTCGACCAACGGCCGGCCGTTCGCGGGCTGGAGCAGGAAGCGGTAGGCGCCCGGCTTGTCGAGCACGAAGCTGGCGGTCAGCCGTTCGTTTTCGAGCACGAGCGGCAGCCGCCGCTCGGGCAGGCCGCCGGTGCCGGGCGTGCTGTCGAAGACCAGCACCGCCGACTGCGCCGGGCGCAGCGCGGTGGTTTCGAGGGTGATGCGGGTGCCGCGCGGCGCGAGCACGTCGCCCGACGAGGTCGGGACGACGACCTTGGATCGGCCGGTGTACGCCGGGTACTCGAGCGTGACGCTGAGATCGCCGACGAGCGGCTCGGGCACCTCGATCGGCTCGGTCGCCAGGGCGCCCGGGCGAGCCGGGTTGGTGAGCCGGCTCCAGCCGATCGAGAGCGCGCCCGGCGCGAACGCCGCGGTCAAGGCGTACAGCGCGGCCACCGACGCGAACGCCTGCGCCGCGCGGCGCAGGTGCTGCGTGGGCACGAGCGACGTCGGTCGGACCTGGGCCAGGCGCGCCGCGGTCCCGGTCGCGAACGCGAGCGTCAGGTCGCGCGAGAAGCGCGGGCCGCCCGCCGCCACGACCTCGCGCTCGAGCTCGATCGCCGACAGCAGATCCGAGGCCATGTGCGGCACGCGCGTTCCCACGTAGCGCGCGACCGCCGCGTCGGCCGCGCTGCGCCGCCGCGGCAGCACGACCGCGAGCAGCGCGAACGCCGGCACCAGCACCAGCCCGACGATCAGCAGCAGCGCGCGGACGATCCCTGCGTGACCCGGCGCGAGCGTCCAGGCGAGCACCGGCGCGAGCAAGAGCGCGGCCAAGAGCGCCGCGCCCGCCGCCAGGCCCCAGAAGCCGAGCGACACCCTGCGCAGGCGCGCACGCACCACGTCGAGAAAGCCTCGTATTGCCTGAAATGATTCCACTTTCGGAGTCTTACGAGCCTCGCCCCAGCGTTGGAGGAGTGTACCCGCTTGCGGCCGCGCCGCAACGCCCGCTTCCGAAATCGCCGGTCCGCGACGCCGCGTTGGGCCGGCCCCTCAAGTTCCGCCCCGACCGGTCGAATTACAGCCTGCCTGGTCGAGCTGCAGAGCCGGGACGTTGGGGCCACCGCCTCGAGGAGACGACCCCAGGTGAACCGCTTCGGCGCAAAGGGCTCGACCACCAGGCAGCTCCTGGTGTTCCTGGGCGCCTTCCTCTTCTTGACCGGCCTCGAGTACACGTTTCGACGCGAGATGGGCCCCTTCGTCAACGGCGTCCTCAACGTCAGGGCGGGGACCGCGCTCATCAACGCGATCACGCCCGCGGAGGCCGTGGTCGCCCGCGGCAACCGGATCGAGTCCAGCACCACGTCCATCGAGGTGGCCCAGGGCTGCGAGGGCGTGGACGTCATGCTCATGTTCCTGGCCGCGATGGTCGCGATGCCGCTCGCCCTGCGGCGCAAGCTCGTCGGCAGCCTGGTGGGCATCGGCGTGATCTACGTCGCCAACCTGCTCCGACTCGCGGGGCTCTGGTACTGCCTCAAGTACACGCCCTCGCGCTTCGAGTCGATGCACGTGGTGGTCGGCCAGACCGCCATCATCGTCGTCGCCATCGCTGTCTTTGCTGCCGTGACCGGCCTGTTCTCGAGGCTCGGCTCGGCCACGACTCCCGCTCCTGAAAGGGTTGGATGACCAGGAATCTCGTAGTGCGCGTTCGAGTGCTCGCGGTGGCGTTCGTCATGCTCCTGGCCTTGCCGGGGACCGCCCACGCGGCGATGTTCTTCTCGGGCGAGAACGCGACGGGCGTCACCAGCTCGGGTGTCGGGTCCTTGCATGCCAACATCAACAGCACGAGCAGCCTGGTCTATACTGCGACGTTCGATATCGGCCTCACGACGGCGTACGGCACCTCGGTCGCAGGATCGACCGGCGCCAACAACGTGCCGGCGTTCTTCGTGGGCACGATCAACTCGGTCGCGATCTCGGGCCTGGCGTGTGGGACGCTCTACCACTGGCGGCTGAACGTCGCGTCGGCCGATGTCGGCACCGATCAGACGCTGACGACCTCGGCCTGTGCGGGCGTGAGCCCCACGAGCAAGAACTACGGCACGGTCAACGTCGCGGGCTCGAGCGCCCAGACCTTCACGATCAACAACCTGAGCGGATCCTCCATCAGCGTGAGCAGCATCACCGTCATCGGCGCGGACGCCGGCCTGTTCGGCATCTCGCTCGGGACCTGCGCGAGCCTGACGCCCACGATCGCGTCGAGCGGCAACTGCACCGTCAACGTCACATTCTCGCCGGTCGCCACGGGGGCCAGGACCGCCACCTTGCGGATCGCGTCGAACGCGCCCGACTCCCCGGTCGACGTCGCGCTGACCGGCTCGACGCCTTCGAGCAGCATTCCCACGGTCTCCGAGTGGGGCATGATCATCCTGGGCTTGTTGCTCGTGGCCGCCATGATCTTCTCGTCCCGGCGCGGAAACCTGGGAAGACCCGCGTGACGCCAGCACCGACGGTTGGTCGCGCCGCTGGCGCGCAGGCCGTCGGGCCGTTCTTGCTGCGGCTCGCGCTGGTCTACGCGGCCCTCGCCGTCACCGTCGTCCTCCTCGAGCGCCCGATCGTCTCGGCGACGGCTCCCCTGGCCAGGCTGGGCCTCGCCCTGTTCGCGCCCGAGCTGACGGTCAGGAGCCTCGAGGTCGAGCAGGGCCGACTGGCGGCCTCCGTGACGGTCGCGCGCGCGGAGGTGAAGGGACCGCCGCGGCGGATCGGGATGTCGGTGGCCACGAATGCGCGGACCATGCTGGTGGCGCCCATTCTGACGCTGTCCGTGCTGCTCGCGTGGAGGTTCAGGTCCAGGGCGGAGCGGGCCGTGGCGCTGCTGGCGGGAGGGCTGCTGACGACCGCGTCGTTGATGAACGACCTGGCGAGCGGCGTGACGACGGGCGTCGACGCGACCCTCGGAGAATCTCACCGCTTCGCCGCCTTCTACCGGTTCTTGCTCGACAACGGCGGACGCCAGCTCCTGGCGCTCGCTGCCGCGGCCGCGGGCATCTGGCTCGCGGCAGAGCTCGCACGACGGCGCGTCCGTCCCGCCGAGGTGCGGCAAGGAAAGCGCGAGCGGCGACTCGCGCGGCGACGTGCGCAGACCAGGCGGGAGAAGCAAGCCGCCGAGCTCGCAAGCGACCGGAGCGCGGTATGATGCGGTGATGCGCGAAGGCTTGGCCTGGGGTGGACACGAAGGGCTGCTGAGGTCGTTCCGGGTGCTGGTCGTGGCCGCGCTCGCGGCCGCGCTCGCGGCCTGCGGCACCGTCGAGGCGGCGAGCGACGCCGCGCCGATCGACGCGGCCGTCTGCCCCGTCTGCGATCCGAACGCCGTGTGCGTGGCACCGACGTGCGCGTGCAACGCCGGCTACTCCGGCAACGGCGAGGTCTGCAGCGACATCGACGAGTGCCAGACCGGCAACGGGGGCTGCGACGACAACGCCTTCTGCTTCAACGACGAGGGCAGCCGGCAGTGCGAGTGCAAGAGCGGCTTCGTCGGCGACGGCGTCACCTGCCAGGCGGCCTGGCTGCTGGTGAACAGCAGCCCCGGCGTCGACCTCGACCCGGAGGGCTTCGGCGCCAAGGCGACGGGCGTGGGGGGCCTGCTGCTCTTCGGGGCGGAATCGAACGATGCGCCCTTCATGCGCGCGTTCGACACCAGCACGGCCGGTGTGTCGGCCAACCTGCCGCTGCCACCCGGCTCGCAGACCGACTTCTGCGCCTGCGGCCTGACCGACTCCTTCGTCGGCGCCGGCGTCGACCTGTACATGCTCGGCAACAACGGCTTCAGCTACACGCCCGACAGTAATCAGTGGAACCTGGTCGGCTCGTACGTGAACCCCTTCGAGCGCGGTGAAGCGGCCGCGGCCTTCGACCCGACGAACCAGCTGCTCTGGCTCGTCGGTGGGCGCAGCAACGAGACCAGCGCCGTCACCATGACGGTCCCGGGGCGAGTCTTCGCGAGCCCGTCGGGCACCGTGCCCTTCCCGGTGGATCGAGGCGTGGCCTGGGTCTTCTCGGGCGATGGCGCGCTCTACGTGGCCGGCGGGTTCGGCGGCACGCAGCAGCACCTCGCCGCTCGCGATCCGGTCAGCGGCTCGTGGGCGATGCTCGCCGAGGCACCGATCTCGCTGGGATCCGCGCGGGGCATGGGCGAGTTCCAGGGCCGCCTGTGGGTGGCGACCGCGAACGCTCTCGCCTTCTTCCGACCCTCGACGGGGCAGTGGGAAGGCGCGCTCGCCGTGCCGCCCGGGCTCGAGGCCGCCGCCATCGCCGGCGGCGAGACCTACGCGCTGTGCAAGGGTGCGGGCGGCCTCGAGATCTACCGCCTCGCCGCGATCGAGTAGCGCGGCGTCCACACGCGTGCCGCTCGCCGGCGGCACGATCGACGTGCTGTCGGCGCGCACGCCGGTCAAAGTCTCGGCGCTCGCGGCGCGCGAGGGCGTCGTCCTGTGGGCCGAGCCCAGCGGCGTGCTGCGCCTGGCCGCGGCGGGCGGGCCGCCCGAGGAGGTCGTCACCTTCGCGGCGCCCATCGAGGCGCTCGCCTTCGACGCCGGCCGGCTGTACGCGCTGTCGACCACCGGCGACGGTGCCAGCGTGCTGCTCGAGGTCTCGCTCACCGACGGTGCCACGCGTCTGGTCGCGGCGCCCACCGGCGCCTACGGCGGCCTCGCCGTCGCCGGCGACACCACGGTCTACAGCAGCGACACCTACCAGGCCGTGCTGCAGATGACCCTCGCGCCGTGAGGCGTGAGCTATGATTCGGGCATGATTCGCGCGCGCGTGGCGTTCGCCATGCTGCTCGGGCTCGCCGCCGGCTCGGTCGCCTGCTCCATCGAAGACTCCGAATGGTTCGGTCGCGTGCCGACGCCCGACCCGCGTCACTTCCGGCTCTGCAACGCCGGAGAGCCCGAGTACATCGACCCGGCGATGTCCACGTCGACCATCGACCTGCGCGTCGTCTACTCGCTCTTCGACGGGCTGACCCAGCACGACGTGCAGGGCCTGCCGGTGCCGTCCCTGGCCACGCACTGGGAGGCCTCACCCGACCAGCGCCGCTTCACCTTCCACCTGCGCAAGGATGGCCGGTGGTCGAACGGCCGGTCCATCACCGCCGCCGACTTCGTCTACGGCGCCGCGCGCGTGCTGCACCCGCTGACCGCGTCGGCGCGCGCCGAGACCATCTGGAAGCTGCAGAACGGTCGCGAGTACACCATCGGCAGCGCGCGGCTGGTCTGGCGCGACGCCGCGCCGTTCGTCGCCGGCGACGTCGTCGAGATCCTGCCCGACGCGGCCGGTGGCGCCGCGCCGCCCAGCTCGAACGAACGCCGCGCGCGCGCGCCGCTGCCGCTGCGGCTCGAGCCCGACGCGAAGGCCCCCGCGCACGTCACGCTGCCTGCGGGCGCCGACGTGACCATCCTCGAGCTCGACGCGACGCGCGCGTGGGCCTGGGTCGCGTGGAGCGTCGGCGACGGCAAGCACGGCTGGGCGCTGCTCGCCGACCTGGACGCGCCGAACGACGAGCGCGCCTACCGGGTGCGCCGGCTGCCGCGGCCGTTCAGCACGAACGCCTTCACGGCCACCGAGGCCACGCTGCGCGGGCGCGACTTGCTCATGCTGCCCGAGGTCCTGGGCATCCGCGCCACCGACGCGCTCACGCTCGAGTTCGAGCTCATCGGCCCGACCCCGTACTTCGTCGATCTCACGCTGCAGGGCGGGCTACGGCCGACGCCGCGCGAGGCGGTCGCGCTGAACCCGCGCCAGTGGACGCGCGCCGGCAGCATCGTCACCAGCGGTGCGTTCGACCTCGCCTTCTGGCGCCAGCGCGACCGCTTCGAGCTCGTCAAGGCGAAGACCTTCTGGGATCGCGAGCGGGTGCGCCTCGATCGCGTGACCATCTACTCCATGAACGATCAGGCCGCGAGCGCGGCCTACTACTACCAGGGCAGTTGCGACGCGCTGGTCGCCAACAACATCCCGGCGTCGTGGCTGCCCGTGCTCGCGGGCGAGACCGGCACCAGGATTCGGCGCAAGGACTACCATCGCGCGCCCTTCCTGGGGATCTACGTCTACATCATCAACACCGGCAAGCTCGACAACCGGCACCTGCGCCGCGCGCTCTCGCACGCGCTCGACCGCAGCGTGCTGCCGTCCTTGCTCAAGGGCGGGCAGATCCCCACCGAGCAGTACACTCCGGGTGCGCCGGCCAGCGCGCTCTCCGAGGCCGATCGCGCGCTCTGCGGCGTGACCACGGCCACGCCCGGGGTCTCGATGATCGTCGTCAAGGACCAGAACTGCTACGTGCCGCCGTTCGGCGCGCGCTACGACCTGGACGCCGCGAAGCGCGAGCTGGCGCTGGCGCGCGCCGAGCTGGGCGCGCGCTTCCCGAGCGTGATCACGGTCAAGTTCAACACCGGCATCGAGTTCCACAAGCACATCGCCGAGTGGGCGCAGCACGAGTGGAAGGAGAAGCTCGGCATCGACGTGCGCCTCGAGTCGCAGGAGTGGAAGACCTTCCTCAAGGACACCCGCAACAAGGAGTACGAGGTCGCGCGCATGGGCTGGATCGGCAACTTCGCCGACCCCGAGGGCGAGTTCCTGCGCCAGTACCGCTGCGAGAGCCCCGACAACCGCACCGGCTTCTGCGACCCCGAGTTCGAGCGCCTGTTCTCCCAGGCCGAGCTCGAGCCCGACCGCGGCAAGCGCCTGGCGCTGGTGCGCGAGGCCGAGCAGATCATGATGGACGCGCAGCCGCTCATCCCCATGTTCGTCTACACCCAGCACCACCTGCAGAAGCCGTACGTGAAGGGACTGTCGATCAACTTCGTCGACCAGCCGTCCCTGCGCAACGTGTGGATCGATCCCGAGTGGAAGCAGCACTCGCAAGGGCGCGAGGATGGCGTGCCTTGATCCGGCTCATCGTGCGGCGCCTCGCCGGCGCGCTGGTGGTCGTGATCGCGGTGGCCACCTTCGGCTTCCTGGCGCTGCGCGCGGCGCCGGGCGGGCCGCTCGACGCCGAGCGCCAGCTGCCCGACGAGGTGCGCGCCAACATCGAGCGCAGCTACAAGCTCGACCAGCCGCTGTGGCGGCAGTACGTCGCCTACATGAGCGGCCTGGCGCGCGGCGATCTCGGCCACTCGATGAAGCGCAGCGACTCGGTGAACGACATCATCGCCGAGAACTTCCCGCAGTCGCTGCAGCTCGGGCTCATGGCGCTCGGCTTCGCGCTGGTCTCCGGGCTCTTCCTGGGCGTGGGCGCGGCGACCCGGCAGAACCGCGCCGGCGATCACGCGGCCATGGCGGTGGCGCTCATCGGCATCAGCGTGCCGTCGTTCGTGCTCGGGCCGCTGCTGGTGCAGTGGTTCTCCATCCGGCTCGGCTGGCTGCCGCCGGCGCGCTGGGAGGGGCTCTCGTCCATGATCCTGCCCGCGCTGACGCTGGGCATGATCTACACCGGCACCATCGCGCGGCTGGCGCGCGCCGGCATGCTCGAGACCGTGCGCCAGGACTACGTGCGCACCGCGCGCGCCAAGGGGCTGGACGAGCGGCGCGTGATCTGGAAGCACGCGCTGCGCCTGGGCATCCTGCCGGTGGTCACCTACCTGGGCCCGGCGACCGCGTACCTCATCACCGGTTCGTTCGTGATCGAGAAGATCTTCCAGGTGCCCGGGCTGGGCACCTACTTCATCGGCTCGGTGGTCGACCGTGACTACCCGGTGCTGACCGGCGTGATGGTCTTCTACTGCCTGTTCCTGATCCTGCTCAACCTCGCGGTCGACATCGCGTACGGCTGGCTCGATCCGCGGATTCGCGAGGGTCGCTCGTGAGCGGCGCGGCGTCGTCGCTCGCCACGCCCGAGGTTTCGGCCACGCGTGAGGCGTGGCGCCGGGTCAGGAAGAACCGCATGGCGGTGGCCTGCCTGGGGCTGTTCGCGGTGATCGCGGTGTTCTGCTTCCTCGGGCCGTTCGTGGCGGTCGCGCTCGGCATCGACGGCGAGGCGCAGGACGTGCTCGCGGGCGCCACGCCGCCGTCCTGGCAGCACTGGATGGGCACCGATCCGCTCGGCCGCGACCTGCTCGTGCGCACGATGGACGGTGGGCGCATCGCGATCACGATCGCGCTGCTCGCCACCTCGGTGGCGCTGGTGATCGGCGTGACCTGGGGCGCGGTCTCGGCGTGGGCGGGCGGCCGCGTCGACGAGGCGATGATGCGCTTCGTCGACGTCATGTACGCCCTGCCGTCGACGGTGTTCGTGATCGTGGTCATGGCGGTGCTGGGCACGCGCAGCATCTTCTTGCTGTTCGCGCTCATCGGCGGCATCAACTGGCTGACCATGGCGCGCCTGGTGCGGGGCCAGGTGCTGTCGATCAAGTCGCGCGAGTACGTCGAGGCCGCGCGCGGCCTGGGCGTGCGCACGCCGCGCCTGCTGGCGCGCCACATCGTGCCGAACGCGCTCGGGCCGATCATCGTCTACGCGACGCTCTCGGTGCCCGCGGTCATGCTGCAGGAGGCCTTCCTGTCCTTCCTCGGCCTCGGCGTGCAGGCTCCTCGCGCCAGCTGGGGCACGCTCATCGCCGAGGGCACGCAGCAGATCGTCGTCTACCCGTGGATCCTCATCGGGCCCGGCCTCGTCATGTCCGCCACGATCTTCTCGCTCAACTTCCTCGGCGACGGCCTGCGCGACGCCCTCGATCCGCAATCCCGAAAGGTCTGACCGCGGGGTGACCGCGGGGGGACAGGATCTACCCCCTCAACTATTCGGATTCGTTTGGGTTCTGGAGGCAAACGCGCGTTTACCTTCTGGAGAGCGTTCTGGCCTGCCTCCGGAGGTAAACACGCGTTTACCTCCAGAAGTTTAACGATAACGGAATGATAGGGGGGTAGATCCTGTCCCCCGGCTAGAAGCGGCGGGAGACCGAGAGGCCGCTCTTCCAGTCGAAGCGGGGGTCGCCGGCGACGGTCGCGTCGACGGCGAGGGCGATGCGCCAGCTCGCGCCGAGCGTGACGCCTGCCTCGGCGCGTGCGACGAGCGCGCCGAACGCGACGTCGTCGAGCACCTGGATCGCCTCGAGGCCGAGCGCGCCGAACCAGCGGCCCACCAGCAGCGCCGCCGAGCCGCGCGCGACCAGCTCGCGATCGGCGTGCGGCGCGATCACGGCGCCATGGACGCCCGCGGCGCCGCCGGTGACATGGAAGATCACCGGCGTGCCGCCGAGCGCCGACGTCTTCGCGGCGGGGGCAGCGTCCTCGTCGTCGCCCGCGAGCGACAGCCGCGCGCCCACGAAGCCGACGAAGACCCAGGTCACGCCCGCGCCGCGCGGCCACGCGCTGGCGAGGCTCACGAACGGGTTCAGCTCGAAGTGGCCGCCCGAGAGCCCGGCGGCCTCGTCGCCGGTCGGGACCTCGAGGCCGAGTCCGACCGCGAGGTTGAGCAGGTCGTGCTCGTGCAGGAGCGGCGCGAACTTCACCGTCAGCTCGGCGTCGCCCAGGCCGGTCTCGACATGGCCGTCGTCCGCGTAGGAGAGGCGCGCCAGGGGCAGGCGCGCGCCCACCGAGAAGCGGCGGCCCAGGCCGACCTCGAGCGCGGGCGTGAGCACCTGCCAGGTGCCACTCTCGTGCCCGAGCGTGAACGCGCCCACCTGTAGCCCGAGCTCGGCGACCGTCGCAGGCGAGACCGGCGCGACACCGCTCTCCGAGACCGGATGGTGCGCCTCGGCGCGACGCGCCGGCAGCAGCAGGAGCAAGAGCAACGGCAGCACGAGCAGCGGCAACGGCAGCGGCAGCAGGAACGACGAGCCAGACGTCCGGTTCACCTGCGCAGCATGGCGCCGGTGCGCCGTGCCGCCCATGCGTCATGATGTCGCACGAAGGTCAGGGCCCGGTCGGGGCGTGCTCCGCGCCCGCTCAGCGCTCGCTCGGCGCCCGCTCGGCGCCCGCTCACAGATCGACGAGGAAGATCTTCCCTGCCGACGCCGGACCCGCGGGGTCGGCGTGGCATTTCGCGCACGCGCCCTCGCGCTGGATCACGTTGCGCATCACCTTGGTGCGCGCGCCCTCGCTGATCGCGACCCGCACGGGGTAGCGCGGTAGGCGCGGGATGCGCGTGACGCCGTCGCCGTCATCGACCTGCCCGTCCAGCGCCGGCTCGACGATGAACATGAAGTTGCCCGCGCCGTTCGAAAGCGCCGTCCACGTGTCGCCCGCGGCATCGCGCAGCTCGACCTCGATGCCGTCCTTGCCACGCTCGTCGGTGACGCGCTCGTAGACCGTACCGGCGATCGCGAACAAGGTCTCGCCGATCGGGTAGGCGGCGGAGTGGCAGACCAGGCAGGGCTGGCCGGCGCGGTGGCGTGGGCCCGGCTCGCTGACCTCGGGCCCGAGCGCGTCCGCCGCCTGCTCCTCGAGCGACGGCGGGACGCAGCCCGCGGCCGGCAGGAGGGCAATGAACGCGAGGACTCGCCGCATGGCGCTCATGCTAGCCGAAGCCGGGCGCGTCGCCCACGGTGCGGCCGATCGTCGCACCCGCGTGACCGACCGGATCTGGCTGGCTGTTCGCCGCACCCAGAGCCGACCCGTTCGCCGCACCCTGAGCCGCCGACCTCGAGTCACCCCGGGTGCGGTTTCTTGTCGCAGGACGGCCTGTGAGTTTGATCCGACGGGTCCCCCGACGCAGGATGAGCGCCATGAAGAAGTTGTTGCTCATCGCCTCGCTCGCCTCGCTCGCCTCGCTCGCCTCGCTCGCCTTCTCCGCCTGTGGCGACGACGACGACGATCACGGAGATGTCACCCCGGCCGAGTGCGAGGCCATCGGGGAGGGCTGCCACGCCAGCACCACCACGCTCGGCATGGACTGCCACGAGAACGCCCACGATGTGTGGACGGCGGCCGAGTGCACCGCCATGGCCCCTGCGTGTCTCGCCGAGTGCGGCGTCAGCGCCGACGCCGGCCCCGACGGCTCGTAGCGCGAGCGGCCTCCGCGTCTATTCCCCCGGCGCCCAGCGCGACAGCTTTCGCTGCAGCGAGCGCCGGTGGACGCCGAGGCGGCGCGCCGCCTCCGAGATGTTCCCGCCGCAATCCGACAGCACCCGGTTGATGTGCTCCCACTCGGCGCGTGCCAAGGTCGGCGCCGCGTAGTCGGCCTCGGTCGGCACGAGCGGCGGCGCCCCGGCGCGCTCGAACGCGGCGATGAGATCGTCGGCGTCGGCGGGCTTGGCCAGGTAGTGCGCCGCGCCCAGCCTGGTCGCGTCGACCGCGGTGGCGATGCTGCCGTAGCCGGTCAGCACGATGATCTTGGTGTGCGGATCGAGCGCAACCAGGTCGCGCACCAGCTCGAGGCCGCTCTTGCCGGGCATCTTGAGATCGACGACCGCGAGCTCGGGGGTGTCGCCCTGCGCGTGCGCGAGCGCGTCGTCGTACGCGCCGGCGGTGCGCACGTCCCAGGCGCGTTCGCGGAAGGCGCGCGCCAGGCGCTCGCGAAACACCGCGTCGTCGTCGACCAGCAGCAGGGACGGGCGGGACTCGGGCGGCACGGCGGGCATGGAATCACTCATCGGGCCGGGGCCGCAATGCGACCATTGGTCGCAGGCACGCGCACCGTCGCGACGGTGCCGGCGCCGGGCGTCGACTCGAGCCGCAGCTCGCCGCCCAGGCGCTCGACCACCGCGCGCGACAGGAACAGGCCCAGGCCCATGCCCTGGCCGGGCGGCTTGGTGGTGTAGAACGGCTCGCCGACGCGCGCGAGCACGGCGGCGCTCATGCCGGTGCCGCGGTCGCGGACCTCGATGCGCAGCTCGGTGTCGTCGGCGCTGGCGCGCACCAGCACCTCGACGCCGTCGGCCGAGGCGTCCTGTGCGTTGGCGACCAGCACGCGCAGCGCCAGCGCCAGCGCGCGCGGCGGCAGCTCGTAGCGGCGCGCGCGCGCGTCGCCGTCGTCCTCCAGCTCGATCCGCACCGGTGCGCGCGCGGCCAGATCGGCGGTGGCGGCGCGGGTGAGCTCGCCCAGCGTGATCGGCGACAGGCCCTCGCCGGCGCTCTCGCCCGCGTGCGCCGACATCTGATCCAGGATGGCGCGGCAGCGGTCGACCTGCGAGCGCAGGAGGCGCAGATCCTCGACGACGTTGCCGTCGGCGCTGGCGCCCAGCCGGCGCTCGAGCTCGCGCGCGACCGTGGCGATGGTCGACAGCGGCGTGGCCAGCTCGTGTGCGGCGCCGCCGGCGAGCGTGGCCAGCGACGCCAGGCGCTCCTGGCGGTCGGCGCGGCTGCGCGCGGTGCGCAGCTCGGCGTCGCGCTCGGCGAGTGCGCGCAGCACGCGCATGAGAAAGTACACGATGAACGCGGCGGCGACGCCGAACGCGACCCACATGCCCCACAGGTGCCAGCGCATGTGGTCGTCGTGGGTCTTCGCCGGCAAGACCAGCTCGCGGTGGTCGACGAACAGCACGGCCGAGCACGCCAGCGACAGCGCCACCAGGAGCCAGGTCCAGCGCGGGCTCAGCACCACCGCGGCCAGCGCGATCTGCACCAGGTAGAGGGAGCTGAACGGGTTGAACGGGCCGCCGGTGAAGAACAGCAGCGCCGAGAAGATCAGCACGTCGACGATCATCACGCCGCCCAGGTGCCACTGGGCGACGGCGCGCCCGGGCCGCGCCCAGGCGCCGAGCGCGACGTTGGAGATCGCGGCGGTGCCGATGAGCCCGGCCAGCGGCGCGAGCGGCAGCGGCACGCCCATGCCGCGATAGGTCACCAGCACGGTGATCGCTTGCGCCGCTATCGCCGCCCAGCGCAGCCGCAAGAGCCACGCGAAGTTGATCGCGGCGAGCGACGGCGGGGGCCTGGACATCACCAGTCAGATGCTAGCGCATCGATGTCAGGAGGAGTGGCGTATGCTGCCGCCCAGGAGGCCTCCGTATGCAGCCGGCATCTCGATCCCTGCTTGTGATCTGTCTGGTGCTCGCGGGGTGTGGCGACGGCGAGCCGCCGCAGCCCGGAGCCGCCGATGCCGCCCCGGTGAGCACCGCGCACTGCGAGCTGGCGCCGCTGCCGGCGAACGCGAACGCGAGCGGACTGGTCGAGGCCGGCGCGGTCACCGCCGGCGCCGCTGAGGGGCCGCTCGATCTGCCGGTCGGCTCGGCGCTGGGCGCGTACACCGCACGCGCCAGCTTCCTGGGCGACGCGGGCCGCGTCGACGAGC
Source organism: Haliangiales bacterium (assembly GCA_046595695.1). Taxonomy (GTDB): domain Bacteria; phylum Myxococcota_A; class Polyangia; order Haliangiales; family SHYZ01; genus JBKJOI01. The sequence continues at coordinate 16,957 of JBKJOI010001014.1, forward strand.
GTCGCTGGGAGTACTCGGGTTCGTTCAACCCATCGGTGGGCATCGAGACCACTCCGATGGCCAAGGCGGTCGCGATCACCGCGGGCAGCGAGACGGTGATCTTGATGAAGGCCGACCTGGGCGTCGGTTACGATGGGCTCACCCATGATCTGGCCGAGCGCCTCGGGCCCGCGTACCGCGGCAAGCTGCTGCTGGCCGTGAGCCACTCGCACTCCGCGCCCGGACACTTCACCGCCAACACCGGGATGGGCGTGGGCTTCTCGCGCTTCCGCCGCGCCGCCTACGACCGCTTGCTCGACCGGCTCGAGGCGGTGGCGCGCGACGCGCTGGCGGCGCGCCAGCCCGCGCGCGTCGGCGTGATCGTGAAGACCGACTTCGATCCCGACGACCAGGTCACGCGCGACCGTCGTGTCGAGAACGACGCGCTCGCCGGCGGCGCCCGCAAGGACACCTACCTGGCGCTCATCCGCGTCGACGCCACCAACGGGACGCCGCTCGCGGTCGTGCCGGTGTTCGGCATACATGGCACCATCCTGGACGCCGACAACCCGCTCGTGTCGACCGACGCGCCGGGTGCGATCGAGCGCGCGCTCGCCGAGCAGTTCGACCGGCCCGTGGTGGTCATGCACCTGCAGGGCGCGGGCGGCGGCGTCTCGCCGGTGGGCCATGGCGACATCGCCTGCGATGGCGCCGAGTACTGCTATCGCTACGCTGCCGCCGAGGGCACCGGCCGCGCCGCGACGTCCATCCTGTACCAGGCGTGGCAGGACGCCGAGGCCGTGCTCGCCGACACGCTGCCGCTCGAGATGGTCACGCGCTCGGTCGAGCTCGGGCCGCGCGCCGAGACGTTCGGCATCCGTGACGGCACGCTTACCTACGCGCCGTTCGACACCTTCCGCGAGTGCGACGGCGCGGTGTTCGACGGCGACGGCGCCGTGATCTCGCCGATCGACGAGTTCAACGCACCGGTGGGCGCGGCGCTCTGCGGCACGGTCGGCATGAACGCGATCTTTCCCGAGGGCCAGATCCCCGGCACCGAGTGTCTGGACGGCTGCGCGGCCAGTGACCTCCGGGCCTACCAGTCGTGCGTGCGCCTGGACACGGCGGCGCGCCTGCTGGGCGCCTTCCTCGCGCTCGACTTCGAGGGCACGCCGGTGTGCGCGTCGACGCGGACCACGGTCTCGGCGATCCAGCTCGGTGAGCTCTTGCTGGTGACGCTGCCGGGCGAGCCGCTCACGCTGCTCGCCGACGCGCTGCGCGCGCGCTCGCCGGTGGATGCCGCGCACACGATCGTCGTCGGCTACGCGCAGGGCCACATGGGCTACCTGCTCACCGCCGAGGACTGGTTGCTGGGTGGCTACGAGCCGTCGATCAACTTCTGGGGCCCGCTCGAGGGCGAGTACATCGCCGAGCGCGCCGCCGAGGTGATGGCGCTCGCGCACACGCCCGCGCGCGACGACGGCGCGGCCGGGGGCACCACGCGCTATGTGACCCCGGCGACCAGCGACGACCGCGATGTGCCCGCCGTCGATCCGGCGCCGCTAGCGGGCATGGTGCCGGCGCTCGTCCCGGCCGACGTGTACGTGCGCGGCCGGCTGGCGCTCGCGTCGGCGCAGCCGCCCGAGCAAGTGGCGCGCCTGGCGTCGGCGCACTTCGTGTGGATCGGCGAGGATCCGCTGGCCGGCACGCCGGTGGTAACGCTGCAGCGGGAGAGCGCGCCGGGCACGGCGCTGTTCGTCGACGTGGTGCGCCGCTCCGGGCGCGTGGTCGCCGACGGTGATCTGCTGCGCACCTGGACGCCGATCCCGCTGCGGCGTGCCGTCGGCGTACACGCGACACACTACTGGGTGGCGGAGTGGCAGGCGGTCACCTGGTCGGGCATCGCTGCCGACGGCGCGCCCCTGACCGACGCGCTCGCGGATCGCGCGGGCGTGCCACTCGGACGCTACCGCTTCCACGTCGTCGGCACCGGCTACGAGCTCCACTCCGGGCCCTTCGAGGTCACGGCGGGCGCGCTCGCCGTGAGCGCGAGCCGCGCCGGCAACGTCGTCAGCGCGACCGCGAGCTACGACGCGGCGCGCGGCTGGCGGCTGCTCGACACGCAGGCGCCGTCCAACCGGCCCGTGCCGCTGCGCACCGCCCCGGTGCACGTGGTGCTGAAGGCCGCGAACGACGTCACCCTGCTCGAGGCCGACGTGAGCACGGACGTCGCCGGCGCGCTCAGCGTCGACGCGGGCGCCCTGGCGGCCGACGTGCAGCGGGTGGTGGTGACGGATCGCTTCGGGAACGGCGGTAGCGCGCCGCTGTAGTCGCGGCTCGGTCCATTCTTCCACGCCGAGCATGTCCTCTCACCGCGTCGCGACTCGGCCGGGTGGGCCTGCCTGCCGCGGCTGGAGCTCCTCCTGTGGCAGCCCGCGCCCGGTCAGCGCTCGCCCGAGCGCCAGCGTCCCCCGCCGCCGCCCGGGGCGCCGCTGCCGCCACCCTGATCTCGCGGCTCCGCCGCTCCGCAGCTTTTGCGGCGTCGCCGCTCGGCGCTCAGCCTTCGCGGACGAAGCGCCGCTTGCCGGTCTCTTCCCACCACTTCAGCCAGCGCTTGCGGGCTTCCTCGCGCTCACGCTTGGGCCCGTCGTGGTGGTAGCCGAAGTACTCGCCGCTCAACCGCTTGAGCTCCTCGCTGGCCGACAGGCGCACGCGCTCGTCGGAGTGCGCGAGCGCGTCGAGCATCCACTCGAGGCGCGAGCGGCCGCGGTTGTCCTCCCACCACTTGCGCCACTTCTTGGCCTTGATGCCGAAGTCTTGCTTGGTGATGAGCATGAGCGCGCGGTGCGCCTCGGTGGCGGTGGCCTGGTCGCGCTCGGTGGCGTCGATGAGATCGAGGATCGACTTCACGTCGCGCAGCTCGCCGAGGGCGTGGGCAGCGGCGCGCGCACGCAGCGCGTCGGAGCGGAGCGCCAGGCGCACCGGCTGCAGCGCCGAGTCGACCTCGCGCGGCGGGTAGCCGAGCAGCGCCTCGAGCGCGGCGCCGCGCACCCCGTAGTCCGAGTCGAACAGGCGGCCGACGAGCCCGGCGACCGCGATGGGCGCGCGCACCTCTGACAGGCAGATCGTCGCGTAGTAGCGGACCTCGCGGTCGGCGGAGCTCAGCTTCTCGACGAGCAGCGGCACGACGCGGGCGCCGCCGCGGATCGCGAGCGCGAGCAGCGGCCCGTGCTGGGCCGCGCGCAGCGCCCGCCCGCTGGTCGCGTAGCGATCGATGGCCAGCCGGCCGGGGAAGCGGCGCGCGAGCTCGGGCAGCAGATCGTCGATGCGCGCGATCGCCTCGTCGGCGGCGCGGCCGGTGGCATCGTCTTGCTGCTCGACGAGATCCACGACCGCGCCGATCGGCTCGGGCAGGCCGACGCGCTGGCTGGGCGTGTCGACGCCGGGCGCGGTGACCGCGCCGCCGCCGAGCTGGCCGAAGTCGATGGCGGGCGTGAGGCGTGGCGGCGGGCGGCCCCAGTTGCCGTCGCGCTGCTCGGCCGCAGCCGCCGCGGCCGTCGCGCCCGCCGCCGCCGCTGCGGCCAGCGTCTTGGCGGTGATCTGCTCGGGGATGGAGATGGGCACCGAGCCGAGTGCGCCGCCGACCGCGTCGAGTACGCTGTCGGCGCGGCGGAAGCCCTGCGCCGACTTGGCCTTCACGATGAGCCGCGACAGCGCCATGGCCGCGTCGGTGGCCACCGGCAGCACATCGGCGACCTCGGAGATCGACACGGTGTCGCCGCCGCGGTGCGCGTAGATGAGCGCCACGGTGCGGTCGCGGATCACCACCGGCAATACCAGCGCCGACGGCGGCACGACGCCGCCCATCATGGCCAGCATGTCGTCGATCTCGGGCAGGAAGGTGGCCACCGGTCCGATGTACGGCGAGCCGGTGTCGTAGGCGTTGCGCAGCGCGGTCGCCGAGGCGAGCGGGATGGCGACCTGGGCGACGTCGGGGTCGAGCGCGTCGCCCTCGATGCCGATGCGGCCGAGCGCGGTGCCGCCCTGCACGGTCAGGAGCGCGGCGTAGCGGGCGCGCGAGCGCGCCGCGCGCACCAGGAGGCCGAAGATGGCGTCGCGGTCGTCGGCGCGCGCGAGCTGCGCCGAGGCCTCGCGCGGCTCGATGGGCGTCGGGTCGAGCGTGGCCGCGCCGCGCCAGGGCGCGGGTGAGCCACCGGCCGTGACCGGCCGTGAGCTGCGCTCGGCGGACGGCGACATGAGCTCGGGATCGGCGACGACCTTGTCGTTGGCGAAGGAGCTCTCGCTCTGCTGGCGCACCGGCACCGGGATGGTGCCGCGCGCGCTGCGCGCCTGCCGCGACGGATCGATGCCGTCGGCCACCACGTCTTCGCGCCGGCCCTTGGCTTGCACGAACGGCGCGGGCGTGGCGGCGGCGGGTGCGGGCTTGGGTGCGCCGGCCTGGGTGCGCCGGCGCTGCTCCTCGATGAGCATCTGCGCGGCCAGCGCGTCGGTCGAGATCTCGATGGTGCGGCGGCTGCCCGGCAGCGCCGCCGAGGGCTCGCCGGGGATGCCGTCGGCCATGGGATCGGGCGGCACGTTCATCGGCTCGGTGTCGCGCGGCTCGTTGTCTTCGCCCAGATCGACCCCGTCGTCGTCGTCCTCGTTGATGACGACGGTCGGCTCGGCGTGGCGCGCCGCGGTGGGCAGCCAGGTGTTACGCCGCGCCAGCAGGCCGTAGCGCGACGGCGTGGGGATGCCGAACAGGCGCTCGAGGTGGGTGTGGAAGCGGAACTCGGGCACCACGAACGGCTGCACGGGCACGCCCAGCGAGGTCGCCAGGCCCTCGAGCTCGCCGAGATCAACGGGATCGATCACCAGGCAGCGCAGCGCCGGACCGTCGAGCGCGCAGGGCGCGACGTGGTAGCGCTCGGCGATCTCGCGCGGGCACACCTGCACCGCGCGCGGATCGAAGTACTCGAGCAGGTCACGGTCGGCGGCGGGCAGCCCGGTCGCGAGCGACAGGTAGTGCCACAGGCGCTCCTCGGGCACCGCGTTCATTTCGAGCAGGATGGTGTCCAGGCCGCCGCCATAGATCACCTGGCGCTGGAACGCCTGCTCCATGCGTTTCACTCCCAGCACGCCGTCGCGCACCAGGAGTGACGACAGGCGGCTCGAGATCACAACGGACCTCGCGTGCGTGGCGCGGCTGCGTCGGCGCCGCCTTCGCGGATCACGTACGTGCCGCCGATCCAGTCGTGCAGGCCGCGCTTCTCGGCGTCGAAACCCATCCACACGAAGCCGAGCCCGAGTGTGAGGATGCCGACCAGGTAGCCGAGCGTGCGCAGCGCCGCGCGCGTGACGCTGGGCGGCTCACCGTAGACGTCGATCACGCGTAGCTTCATGACACGCATGCCGAGCGTGCGGCCGAGCGTCATCTGGAAGAGGAACAGGTAGATCACGCCGATCGCCGCGACCAGCCCGACCGTGCCCCAGAGCGCGGGCTCGCCAGCGATCGCGAGATCGAGCCAGTAGTCGATCGCGGTGCGACGCGCGTCGGGCAGCGTCACACCGGCGAGCCGGCCGGCGCCGAGCGCGAGCAAGAGCGCCGCCGGGATCACCACCAGCGCGTCGATGGCGGCGCCCACGGCGCGGCGCCAGAAGCCCACCACCGTCACGATCGCGCGTGGGCCGGCTGTTCTTTCGCCATGGCCCCGCGAGGCCGGCCGCGCAGGGGGCCGCGGGTCACGTGTCTCGGTCGCGGTGGGCAGACCCGCTCCGGAACCCAAGATCGTCGGTTCCCCCATGTCGCTCCAGTTTATACAGGCACCCGGCCCCGAAGGGAAAGACCGGAAAGTATTCCCGAAAGACTCAATGCTGCAGGTCGCCGAGAGTCCAGCCCAAGACCGCCAGGACGGCCAGTGCCGCGGTCTCGGCGCGCAGCACGCGGGGGCCCAGCCCGACCGGCGCGAAGCCGTGCAGGCGCGCGGCCTCGACCTCGGCCGCGTCGAAGCCACCTTCAGGACCGACCATGGCGACGACCTCGGCGGGCGTCGCGCGGCTGGGTCCGGCCGACAGCGCCGCGGCCAGCGGCGACGTGCGCGCGCCCTCGTGGAAGACGAAGCGCGCGCCTTCGGGCGCGGCGGCGAGCGCGGCCTCGAGGCTCGCGACCTCGGCGACCTCCATGACGTCGGCGCGGCCACACTGCCGCGCCGCCTCGCGCGCGATCTTGCGCCAGCGCTCGACGCGGGCCAGCCCGCGCGCACCCTCGAGCTTGACCACCGCGCGCGCCGCGGCGACCGGCACCAGGCGCGCCGCGCCCAGCTCGCACGCCTTCTGCACGACCAGGTCCATCTTCTCGCCCTTGAGCAGCGCGCACAGGAGCGTCAGCCGTGCGCCCGAGGCGGCGCGCGCGCGCACGGTGGGCTCGGCGACGTGCAGCACGAGGAAGCCGATGATGCCGTCGACCGACTCGACCTGCGCGTGCGCCTCGCGGCCCTCGCCGTCGAAGAGCGTGACCTCGTCGCCGCGCGCGAGCCGCAACGCGCGGGCGAGGTAGCGGAAGTCGTCGCCCTCGACGCGCCGCGCGCCCGCGGTGAGCGACGGCGGCGCGACCCAGAGACGCGCGGACATCCGGGTCAGGTCCTCCGCAGGAGCACGCTCATCCAGTCCCGATCGTCGTCGAGCTGGCGCGTGCCCAGCACGGTCAGCCCGGCGCCCGCCGCGGCGTACTCGGCGCCGACCGCGTCGGCCTGCTCGGTGAGCAGCCCCGAGAGCAAGAGCGCGCCGCCCGGCGCGACGCGCGCGACCAGCGTGTCCTTGAGCGCGAGCAGCACGTCGGCCTGGATGTTGGCGACGACCAGATCGAAGCGCTCGTCGATCTCGGCGGCGGCGCGGCCGCTGACCTCGAAGCGCGCGCCCACGTGGTTGGCGTCGAGGTTCTCGCGCGCGGCCTCGACCGAGATGGGGTCGACGTCGACGGCGATGCCGGTGCACGCGGGCCACAGCTGCGCGGCCGCGACCATGAGGATGCCCGAGCCGGTGCCGACGTCGAGCACGCGCCTGACCGGCACGCGCAGCTCGTCGGCGAGGCGCTCGAGCTCGTGCAGGCACAGCCGCGTCGACGCGTGCGCGCCGGTGCCGAACGCGCGCCCGGGATC
>JBKJOI010000233.1:0-6200 GCA_046595695.1 Haliangiales bacterium
GGGCAACGCGAGCCAGTTCTCGCTCACCGACGATCAGATCGCGGCGGCGCGCACCGACCCGAAGCTCTACCAGACGATGGTGCGCGAGCTCGCGCGCAACGCCGCGATGATCGTGCACATCCTGAACCTGGACCGGCTGTACCTAGGCGGCTTCTTCGACGGCAACGACGTCGAGACGCAGGCCATCTTCACCGAGGAGATCCGGCGCAACTGGACCTACCCGACGCCGCCCATGTGCGAGGTCGGGTTCTCGTCGCACGGCGAGCTCGCGGTGGCCTACGGCGCGGCCGGGCTGATCCTGGAGCGCGCGTTCGCGGATCCGGCGATGCTCGTGGACCGAGGCGCGGAGGCCGGGCTGGCGCTGCTCGCGCCGGGGTAGGCGAGCGGGCGAGCGCGGACCGGGGGCTCGGGCGTGGCGCCCCGACTCATCGCCCGCCCAGCTCGGGGGCGTCGGGCAGCTCGTTGACGTCGCGCTCGCCGGCGTACGGGAAGTGCACGGCGAGCTCGCCGGCGATGGCGGCGATGCCGGCCTCGAGCGCGCCGGTGACGTCGCCCGCGAGCAGATGGGTCGACATAGCCGCCGCGGCGCGATCCCAGAGCGGCTGGCCGGCGCGCTCGTGGATCCCGCGGTCGCCGAGGATCACGAACTGCCGCCGGCTGGGCACCACGAAGATGAGCACGCCGTTCCGGTCGCGCGTGTGCAGGATGCGCAGGCGATCGAAGGCGCGCTCTGCCGCCTTCTGGACGTCGCCCCAGAAGAAGCGCGCGATCGACACGGCGATCTCGCCCGAGGTGCGCCGCTCGGCGTCCTCGACGGCGCGCTGCACCCGCGCGCCGTCGACCTGGCGCAGGAAGCGGCCGCGCGTGAGGAAGCCCAGGCTCACCAGCCTCCTCGCGCGCCGCCGCCGCCGGAGCGCCCGCCACCCCCGGAGAAGCCGCCGCCGCTGCCGCCGGAGCGCCCGCCACCCCCGCCGCCGCCGCTGCCGCCGCCGCCACGCGCCACGATGCTCCAGAGCAGCATCATGGCCAGGCGCGGGTTGGTCACGAAGAGCACGAGGAAGCCGATCGCGAGCAGCCCGAAGAGGATCTTCTGCCCGAGTGGCATGGGCCGCGAGTCGCCGCGATCGTGCCCGCGGGCCGCCTCGGACGTGGCGCCCGCCGCGCCCGGCCACGGCTTGCCTTCGATCGCGGCGAGGATGGCCTCGATGCCCGCCTGCATCGCGCCGTCGTAGTCACCAGCCCCGAGCCGCGGCGCCATGACGTCGTTGATGATCCGGCTGGCCATCGCGTCGGGCAGTGCACCCTCGAGGCCGTAGCCGACCTCGATCGCGATCTTGCGGTCCTTCACCAGCACCAGGAGCGCCACGCCGTCGTCCTGCCCCGTGCGGCCCAGGTTCCAGGCGTCGAAGGTGCGCACCGCCCATTCGTCGAGCGGCGTGTCGCCGATGCTGTCGCCGATCCACAGCACCACCTGGTGCCCGGTGGCGTACTGGTAGGCCTCGAGCCGGGCGTCCAGGCTCGCGCGCGCCGTCGGCGACAGCACGCCCACGGTGTCGGTCGCCCAGCGCGTCGGCGACGGCGGTGCGGGCGCGATCGAGAGCGCCGGCGGAGCCGCGGGCGAGGCCTGGCCGTACGCGGTCGCCGGCATGGCCACCGCGCAGGCCAGGGCGGCGACCAGCAGCGCGGTGGGCACGAAGGCGCGCATGCGCCGGCTGCTAGAACTTCACTTTCGGCGCGACGTCGGAGCCGGCAGCGGACTTGAAGAACTGCTTGTCCTGGAACTTGCTGCCGAAGAGCCCGGCCAAGATGGTGGTCGGGAAGGTGTTGCGCGCGGTGTTGAAGCGCTGCGCGGCCTCGTTATAGCGCATGCGCTCCACGCTGATGCGGTTCTCGCTGCCCTCGAGCTGCGCCTGCAGCTCGCTGAAGTTCTTGGTTGCCTTGAGGTCCGGGTAGGCCTCGGAGACCACGAGCAGGCGCGATAGCGCGCCCGAGAGCTGGTCCTGCGCCTGCTGGAACTGCTGGAACTTCTGCGGATCGCTGGTCACCTGCGAGCCCAGGTTCACCTGGCCGACGCGCGCGCGCGCCTCGGTCACCGCGGTCAGGGTGTCCTTCTCGAAGTTGGCCGCGCCGCGGACCGTCTCGACCAGGTTGGGGATGAGGTCGGCGCGCCGCTGGTAGACGTTCTCGACCTGTGCCCAGGCTTGCTGCGTGCCCTGGTCGAGCCCCACGAGCTTGTTGTAGCTCGACATGCACGAGAAGCCGCCGAGCAGGGCGACGACCAGCAGGCCGATGAGAACGATCGTTCCTCTTCGCATCCTCGGACGTTAGCGGAACGCGACGTCCGACGAACCTGCGTGGCGTCGTCTGCGCGCGAATAGCGGCAGACGGTTTCGCGCCCGCGCCGCGCCGCAGCTACCGCTGAGCGGGCTCGCCTTCGCCGGCGCCGAGCAGGCCGCGCGCGTCGGGACCGGAGGCATCAGGCAGCTCCGCGGGTGCACGAGAAGGCGGCGAGCACGGGCAGGTGGTCCGACGCGTGCCGAGCCTGGCGCGTGCTCACCACGTGTGCATCCGCCACCGCCAGCTTGCCACGGTAGAGCACGTGGTCGAGGAGCAGCATGGGCCAGCGCGACGGCCAGCTGGCGGCGGTCAGTCGGACGGCGCGCAGGTGGCCGAGCAGGCTCAGGTAGGGCACCGAGGTGGGCGTGCAGTTGAGGTCACCGGCCATGACCAGGTCGCTGCCGTCGCCGAGCCGCGACAGCGCGTGGATCTGCACCATGCGCTCGCCCGGGCGGAGAGACAGGTGCGTGTTCACGAGATCGATCTCGCGGCCCGCGAAGGCATGCCGGGTGACCAGCGCGCAGCGCGGCTCGGAGAAGCGCGGGCTGCCGGCGCCGCGCGGCAGCGCGATCTGCGTGGTGCCGACGAACGCGCCGCGGCTGAGCGTGGCGATGCCGTAGCGCTCGTCGCCGTTGGTAATGCAGGGCGCGAAGCGCGGCTCCATGCCGAGCAGGCGCGCCAGCTCGTCGGCCTGGTCGACGGTGCCGCTGCGGCGGCGCTGCGAGTCGACCTCCTGCAGCGTGACCACGTCGGGCTGGTGGGCGGCGATCACGTCGGCCACGCGCTGCAGATCGACGCGGCCGTCGAGGCCGCGGCCGTGGCGGATGTTCCAGGTGAGGAGCCTGAGCGGGAGCGGCGGCGGCATGGGATCCGGCAATCGTGAAGTGATGGCAGACTTCATGCCAGGGGTAACCGCGACAAGGTAGTAGGGTGCGGGCCATGGTCTCCCGGATCGCCGCTGCCGCCGTCGCCACGTGCGTCGAGGCCGCGCTCGCGCTGCACGCGCAAGAAGTGTCTGCCGTACGCACGCCTCGGACCCAACCGCCGGCCCCGCGCCGGCATCGGAGCGCACCGTGAGCTACAGCGCAGAGCAGGTCCCCGATCAGAAAGGCAAGATCATCGTCGTCACCGGCGCCAACGGCGGCATCGGCTACGAGGCGGCGCGCGTGCTCGCGGCGCGCGGCGCGCGCGTCGTGCTCGCCTGCCGGGACGAGGCGAAGATGAAGTCGGCAGCGCAGACGCTGGGCGCGGCGGTGCCGGGCGCGACCATCGAGACCGTGGTGCTCGACCTCAGCTCGCTCGACTCGGTGCGCGCGGCGGCGGCCACGCTGGCGGCGCGCCACGAGCGTATCGACGTGCTGGTGAACAACGCTGGCATCATGGCCATCCCGTACCGCGAGAACGCGGTGGGCGCCGAGCTGCAGTTCGCCACCAACCACCTCGGCCACTTCGCGCTGACCGGGCTCCTGCTCGCGCGCGTGGGCGCCGCGCCCGCCGGTCGCGTGGTGACGGTCAGCAGCCTGCTGCACCCGCGCGGCCGCATGGTCTTCGAGGATCTGCCCAAGCCGCGCCGCTACCACGCCGCCCGCACCTACGCGATGACCAAGCTCGCGAACCTGCTGTTCGCCTACGAGCTCGATCGCCGCCTGCAGGCGGCTGGCTCGCGCGCGCGCAGCCTGGCGTGCCACCCCGGCTACTCGGCGACCAACCTGCAGCAGACCGGGCCGCGTATGGCGGGCTCGGCGATCGGCGCCTGGCTCGCGAACCTGGGCAACGCGCTGTTCGCGCAGCCGGCCGCGGCCGGCGCGCTCGGCACGCTGTTCGCGGCCACCTCCGCTGACGCGCAGGGCGGCGACTACATCGGGCCGACCGGGTTGTTCGGGCTGCGGGGCAAGCCGGTGCGCGCACGCTCCAGCGCCGCGTCGCACGATCGCGACGCGGCGAGGAAGCTGTGGGAGCTGTCGGAGAGGCTGGCGGGAGTCCGCTACGAGCTGCCGTCCGGGTGAGCGGACGACCGCACGCGCGGCGAGGGTGAGGGTGTCGCGCCTACGGGTTCGGCGACGCGTCGGGTGAGACACCCGCGTCGGGCGGCGAGCCCGGACCACCGCCGCCACCCAGCGACGGCTCGCAGGTCGCGGTGCCGAGCGAGTTGTACGCACCGGTCAGCACGCTGTAGACGCCGCTCGCCGGGCACGCGAACGTGACCTCGGGGCAGAGGCCGCAGGAGTCGTCGTTCGCGGCCAGCGCCGCGCTCGCGAGGCACGGCTCGGTGCCCTCGCACACGCGCAGCACCGGGTCGTTGGCGCAGGAGCCGCCGAGGCAGCCGCAGCCGAGCTGCACGCCGGTGCCCGGCTCGCAGGTCACGCCGCTCCAGCCGGCCGCGACCGTCCAGCCGCAGTCGCGCTGGGTGCCGACCTGCTGGCCGGTGCACGAGCCGAGCACGTCCCCCGGCACCGGCGGGACGTCCTCGCCGATGGTGACGGGCAGGGTGATGGTGTTGTTCTCGTAGTCGCTCTCCGGCAGCGTGTGGTCGGCGTTGATGGTGATGCGCAGGCTGTACTCGCCGGCGGCCACGCCGGTGATGTCGACCCACTGGCAATCGAGGCCCGCGCCGTAGATATCGGCCCAGCCGCGCTGGATGCCCTGGAAGCCGCAGTGGTAGCGCGGGGTCGCCGGCGCGCCCGGCACGGCCTGGACGCTGTCGAGCAGGCAGAACGCCTGCTTGTGCCCGGTCGCCGCCACGGCCCCCACGCTGTCGAGCAGCTCGTAGCGCGCGTAGCCCTCGAAGTGGTAGTGGTTGTGGCAGGTCGAGAACTCGAAGCCGCCCGTGCTCGTCGGATCGCCCAGGATCATGTCGGCGTTGCCGACGTTCGGGGTCTCGGTGGAGAACGACAGCAGGCGACGATCACCGGCGGCGCCGACGCACTCCTCGACGAGCGAGCAGCTGTCCGCGGGGAAGAACTGGTGGCCGATCGACATGCTGAGCGCGGCGGTCGAGGCCGACACGGTCAGGTCGGGCAGCGGGCACTCCTGGCCAGGCGCGATCGCGAGGCAGGTGCCGAGGAAGCCGGAGAGGCAGCAGGTCTGCCCGCTCGAGCAGTCGAGCTGGGTGGTGCACAGCGCGCCCGCGATGTTGCCCTCCTCGACGTCGATCACGATGTCGAAGCTGCCCTCGTCCATGACCACGGTGTCGTTGCCGGCGCGGAAGCGCAGCGCCACGGTGGTGGCGACGCCGTTCGCGACGTCGAAGAACTGCGGGTTCACCGACAGGAGCTCGGCCTGCACCTGGATGCCGGTGCCGCCCGCGGTCACGCGCTCGAGCCGCCAGCCTTCCTGGAGGAACGCATCGTAGCCGCCCACCGGCACGGTCGCCGACAGCGCGGTGCGGTTGGGATCGTCCTCGGTGTTGAAGAACAGGGTCGAGGACGGCCCCTGCACGGTGATGATGGCGGTGCGCAGTCGATACTGCGTGCCCGAGGCCGCCTGGCCCAGGAGCGCGACGTTGATTCTTCCCGTCTCGGCCCCGGGCGACTTGCCACAGGCCGAGAGCGCGACGAGCGCGATGAGCGCGACGACAGACAACAGATGAGCTCGCATAGTCTTTGTACCCCTCATGTCCTCCTTCTACCCAGAGCGCTGCCATTCACCGCGTGATGCGTCGCACGTTGGTGCGATTCTGCCAGCCGTCGCGCGATGCCTCGTGACAGTCGCCGCAATACCCGTGCGATCGCCATGCTGTGAGCACGTACAACGGCGGGCGTGAACGGCGAGCTTGACGGGCACGCCGGTCCGGGTGATTAAGCCTGGCGGGATGGCGAACGACGGGACGGAGCGGGGTGGCGCGGGCCAGGGGGTGGGGGCGG
>JBKJOI010000389.1:0-3609 GCA_046595695.1 Haliangiales bacterium
CGGCCGCCACCCAGCCACCCGCGACCCCCGCGGCCACACTGGCGACGCCCCCGGCGCTGGCCAGGTCGGTCGCGGTACTGCCGTTCCACAACGCCGGCGCGCCCGACGACGACTACCTGGCCGACGGTTTCACCGATGACGTGATCGATCTGCTGTCGATGGCGCGCGGGGTGCGGGTGCGCGCGCGCGGCGCGGTGATGCGCTATAAGGGCGACGAGCGCGATCCGCGCGAGCTGGGCCGCGAGCTGGGCGTGGATGTGGTCGTGCACGGCTCGGTGCAGCGCCAGGGTGGCGATCGCCTGCGCGTCACCGCGCGCATGACCGGCATCGCCGACGGCTACCAGGTGTGGGCGCGGCGCTTCGATGGCCTCGCCGGCGAGCTGCTCGCCATGACCGACGAGGCGGCGCGCGCGCTCGCCGAGGCGCTGGCGGCGACCGAGCCCGAGCGCTCCGGCGTCACGCGCGATCCGGTCGCCGTCGACCTCTACCTGCGCGGGCGCTACGAGTACCTCAAGCTCTCGCCGGTCGGCGCCGGGCGCGCCGTCGACAAGCTCCAGCAGGCCGCAGCGCTCGCCCCCGACGACGCGACCATCCTGGCCGGGCTCGCAATGGCGCTGGCGCTCGGCTGGAACTTCACCCTGGCGCCCGACAGCGACATGGACGCGCGCGCGATCTCCGCAGCGGTGCGCGCCGCGGCGCTCGCGCCGCAGCGCGGCGAGCCGCACCTGGCCCTGGCCCTGGTGCTCAAGCTGCGGAACGACTGGCCGGGCATGGCGCGCGCGCTGCGCGACGCGCTGGCTCGCGCCCCCGAGCTGCCCGACGCGCTCGAGATGCGCGGCGGCGTGCTGTTCGAGCTCGGCGACGAGGCCGCCGGCAGCGCCGAGCTCGAGCGCGCGATGCGCCTGGACCCGCAGATCATCCAGCCGCTCGTGGCGCTGGGGCGCCACCGCGAGCTGATGGGCGACCGCGCCGGCGCCGAGCGCTTCATGGAGCGCATGGCGCAGGCCGATCGCGGCACCCTCCACGAGACCGCGCGTGCCCGCATCACGGTGTGGCGGCGCGATCGCGACGCGGCGCGCGAGCAGCTCGCGCGCCTGCCCGGCCTCACCTGGTTCATGCCGCACTACCTGCTCGGCGCGCTCCTGGACGAGCCCCAGGACCAGCTCGAGGTCGAGATCATCCGCCAGGCCACCGAGACGGGCGTGCCGCGCCGGCGCTCCTTCTTCTACCAGCTGCACGCCGAGATCGCCGCGCTGCACGGCCGGGTCGACGAGGCCCTCGCGGCGCTCACGCACGCGGTCGACTTCGGCCTCATCGACGTGCCCTGGATCGATCGCTGCCCGCTGCTCGCGCCGCTGCGCGGCGAGGCCCGCTTCGTGGCCGAGCGCGCCCGTGTCGAGGAGCGCGTGCGCGAGCTGCGCGAGCTGCTGTAGACGAGCGCGTGCCGTCGGCGGCTACGGGCCGTCGGGAGGCGCGACGGTTGGCGGGGCCCGGCTCGGGCAGCGGGCGACGTAGATCACACCCCACAGCATGAGCGCCGCGGTCGCGACGATGCCGGGCCAGGGCACCTTGCGGCTGACGATCATCCAGGTGAGGCTCGCCGCCATCGAGGTCCACGCGATGATCTTGGTCTTCCACGGGACCACGCGATCGCTGCGGAACCGGCGCAGCGGCGGGCCGAGGCGCTCGTGGTTCAGGAGCCAGTGCTCGAGGCGCGCCGAGCTCCTCGAGAAGGCCCAGACCGCGACCAGCAAGAACGGGGTCGTCGGCAGCACGGGCAGGAAGATGCCGAGGATCCCGAGCCCGACACAGCCGCAGCCGAGCCCGACGTAGAGCCACCTCGCGGCGTCGGTGCGGGCTGACATCCGGGAGAGTCTACGCTGCCGGCGCGTGCGGCACGCGCCGGTCCGTCTCGGCGCTCTAGGGGGACGGCACCGACCCGCGCTACTCGGCGTAGCCGAAGCAGTTCGTCGAGGGCCCGACGTTCAGGCGATTGAACTGCACGCTGCCCGGCGAGGACTCGGATTTCCAGGTCCCGCCCCCGAGCGCAACGCGCGCGTTCTCGAAGGGGAACGGTACGGGCTCTTGCTCGCGCAGGGTCCAGCTCGTCCCATCGGGCGAGGTCAGGAACCTGACCTGGCCCCCGCTCTCTTCGAGCGCCCAGTAGCGGTGGTTGGTGGCGCTGAACGTGATCGAGGCGCGCGACAGCCGGTTGTAGCTGGCGTCGTAGGTGTCCATGTAGAGCACGCCGGCCTCGAGCACGAACGTGGCCTGGTTGTCATAATTGGCGCCGTTCTGCAGCTTGAAGAAGGCGTTGGCGGCGCTCGACGGGTTGGGTGCGACCGCGACCTCGACGTCGATGTGCTGGCCGCGACCGTCCGTGATCGTGCCGTGCACGTAGCCGGCGAAGTGCGTGCCGGCGGTGTTCGGAGCCAGCGAGACGACGAGTCGCCCGGCCGTCTCGCTGACCGTCGTCGGCAACTCGGCGAACGACACCCAGAACGGGGCGGTGGCGCTGGTCGAGAAATCGTCGGCCACATTGCCGAGGAGGCAGCTCGGCATCGCGTCGGGCTGAGGTGCCGCGTCAGGCGGTGACGCCGCGTCGGGATTGCCCGGCTGCGCGTCAGGATTGCCGGGGCTGGCGTCGCTTTGCGGCGGCGAGGCGTCGATGAGGGGCGTCGAGGCGTCGACCGGACCGACCGCGCTCCGCTGGCAGTAGTCCTGCACACAGGCCTGGTCAGCGGGACAGCTACCGCCGCTTCCGCAATAGAAGTGCGATTCCTCGAAACTGACATCCAGGCGGCAGCCGGCCCAAAGCAGTCCTACCAGCCACCAGCTACTTCGCATGGAGCATCAGAATACCAGAGTGGACGGTCACTCTGGCTCATTCCCAGCTGCACATTCCTCCTACATCTCAGGTGAACACGCTGTTTCTCCGGCCATTGCGGTATGGCGCATACCAAAATCACAAGCGAGCGTCCTCGACCGCGGCTTGCTAGCTCCGCGCGGGCTGCGCAAACGTTGGCGCGTCCACGCGCTCGAGCGTGTGGACGCTCAGGATGCAGCCCGGCCAACCGGTCACGATCGAGCCACCCTCCACCTGTTCGACCGTGATCGTCCCGGTCGCGGGACCGCGGGCCCGCACCTCGTCCCGTTCTGCACCACGACGCGCAGGAAGCGATCTGCGGAACGTTCGCCGGTCATGGGTGCCATCTCACGGCCGGTACGGCAAGCAGGCCGAGGACACGGAGGTCACACACTGGCCGCCCTCGGTGCCCTTGTGCTCGACGTTCCTGGCGGAGCGGTTCGTGGCCGCGTCCTGGACGATCAGGTGGACCTCGAGATCCTCGCAGTCCCGGAACGTGACCGTGGGCACCTCGGTGCACGTGAAGACCGCGGCCGAGCCCTTAGCGTGGTCGCGGACGGTCAGCCGGATCATGCGCAGCGGGCTCGCGTCCAAGGCCGCGAACTGCACGGCGCCCGAGAAGGCCGAATCGCGCTCGGGCTCGATGACGGTGAGCTCCGGCGCGTCGCGATCGATGATCAGCCTGGCGCTCGCGCGTTCCTCGCCGCCGGCCTCGGAGCGCACGACGACGGCGATCACGTGCT
>JBKJOI010000635.1:0-12981 GCA_046595695.1 Haliangiales bacterium
GCCTTGCGCAGCTCGCGCACCTCGCGTGAGATGACCTGGCGCAGCTTGACGATGTCACCCAGCTGCGAGGCTGCCTCGAGCTTGGAGCTCTTCTCCAGGATCGTGCGATCGAACGAGGCATTGCCGTCGCCGACGATGGCGAGGCCGTCCTTGAGCACGTCGATGATGTGGCGCAGCTCGGCGTCGCGATCCTCGAGGTAGCGACGCTCCTGCTCGGCGAAGATCAGGGTCTCGCGCTGACGCAAGCGCAGCTCCGGACCGAGCTCCGCGGGCGACACCTCGGCGCGTAACCGGCCGAGCGTCCCGTCGAGCGCCTGCTTGAGCGCGGCCGCACCCAGCTCGTCGATGTCGAGCGCGAGCGCCTTGATGCAGGCGATGAGCGCGGCGGCGGCGTCCTGCAGCAGGAGCGCACGCTCGCGGGAACGGGCGAGCTCGCCTGCGAGCTCGCCGACGCTGCGTCGCTCGCGGAGGCTGGTCAGCAGGCTCATTTTAGCGCCCCTTCGACCGGAGCAAGGAGATCTCTGGGGTCGAGCACGGGCGTGGACCGGGCCAGCGTGTGGGCCAGGCGCGCCCGGCGCAGGTCGAGCGCGGCCACCTGGTAGCCCTCGGCGAGGGTGGGGAAGTTGAAGACCTGCTCGATGAAGACGTCGGAGGACAGCCCGGCGACGATCGCCATCTGACCCAGGTGCACGAGCTCGGTCGCGCCCTCGCCGACGACGTGCACGCCGCGCAGCCGACCACCCGGGTCGGCGACCAGCTTGAGCAGGCCGTCTTTCATGCCCGAGATGAGGCCGCGCGCCAGCTCGGCGAAGCGGGCCCGGCCGATCAGCACCTCACCGTGGCGCTCGCGCGCCTCGGCCTCGGTCAGTCCGACGCTCGACATCTCCGGGACCGTGTAGATGCCCACCGGCAGGATCGTGCTCGCGCTGGTGGCGGCGCGCCCGAGCGCGGCGCAGATGGCGCGGCGGCCCTGGGCGGTGGCGGTGGCAGCGAGCGCGGGCGGCCCGACCAGGTCGCCGGCCGCGAAGACGTGCGGCACCGAGGTGCGCCCGTCGGCGTCGACCTCGACATAGCCGCGCTTGGACAGGCCGATGCCCGCGGCGGGCAGGTCGAGCGTCGCCACGTTGGGCTGCCGGCCCAGGGCCGAGAACACCTTCTCGGTCTCGAGGATGGTGCCGTCGTCCAGGTGGACGCGCACGCAGAAGTCGTCCCCGGCGACCACGCTGCGCGTCCGCCGGCCGGACAGGTAGCGCCCGCCCGCGCGCTCGAAGGCCTCGACGAACACGGTCGTGAGCTCGTGGTCGAGGAAGGCGAGCGGGCGCGAGCCCGCGTCGACCATCGTGACCGCCGTGCCCAGCGCCGCGAAGATCGACGCGTACTCGCAGGCGATCACGCCCGAGCCGAGCACGACCAGCGAGCGCGGCAGGTAGGGCAGGGACAGGATCGAGTCGGAGTCGAGCACGTGCTCGTGATCCACCGGGACCTCGGGCGGGCGGCGGGGGCGCGATCCCGTGGCCAGCACGATCACGTCGCCGCGCAGGGTGCGCGCGGTGCCGCCGATGCTGCGCACGAGCAGCTCCTGCGCGGACACGAACTGGGCGCGGCCGTGCCAGACCTCGACGCCGGCCTGCTCGAGTTGCTCGGCGCTCGAGCGCTGCAGCGCGCCCACGACCGCCTTGAGCCGGGTGAGCAGGCTGGCCACGCGCAGCTCCTCGGGCGCCTTGACGTCGTAGACGCCGCCCGAGCGTCGGCCGAAGGCGGCGAGCGCGTCGGCGGTCTCGCGCAGCGTCTTGGAGGGGATGGTGCCGCGGGTCACGCACTCGCCGCCCATGGTGCGGGCTTCCTCGACGAGCACGACGCGGCGGCCGGCCTGGGCGGCCTCGAGCGCGGCGCTCTGGCCGGCCGGCCCGCCGCCCACGACCACGACGTCGTAGTGCGCGTTCACGAGGCCGCGCCGCCCGCGCTGGCCAGCACCTCTTCGCGGCGCGCCAGCAGCGCGCCGACGTCCTCGGGGTAGAGGTTGAGCGGCTCGAGCGACGCGTGGCCGCGCACCGCGGCCTCGGCCTCGGCCTCGGCGGCCTCCGCCGGGTCGACCGTGGCCCACTTGGCCAGCGCGTCGGCGAGCGCGACGGTGTGCGCGATCTCGCTCTCGGGCGCGTGGTGGCAGGCGACGCCCTCGACGACCATCGGCGACAGGCGCCACGCGGTGGCGACCAGTCCGCCCGCGCGCGCGTGGTGCTCGGTGACCGCCGCGGCGACGTCAGTCTCGGCGACGCCCAGGTGCGCGCGCCGCTTAGGATCCGAGAACGCGGCCAGGAGCGCCGGCTTGCCCACGTCGTGCAGGAGCCCGGCCAGGAAGGCCTCCTCGGCGTTGCAGCGGCGCAGCTTGCTGACCTCGCGGGCGAAGCAGCCCGCCATGCAGGAGTGGCGCAGGATCTCGCGCACCTCGGCGGCGTGCCCGGGGACCCGGAACAGCTCGGCCTGGGCGGCCACGAGCAGGGCCGCCTGGCGCAGGCCCGAGGTGCCCAGCCGGGTGACCGCCTGGACCAGCGAGCTCACCTTCTGCGTGCCGAACATCGCCGAGCCGGCGAGGCGCACCAGGTGACTGGCGAGGCCCGCGTCGCGGCACGCCAGCGCCGCGAGCTGGCGCGAATCGGAGTCGGCGCGCGCGGTGGCGGCCAGTACCTGGGCGACCACGTCGGGCAACATGGGCACATGCAGGTCTTCGACCGATAGCGCCTGCATACCGACCGCGAGCGGCGCGGCTGGCGGGCCGTCCGTCCTGTCGGTGCCGATGATCTCTGCTCGCACGTGCCCTCCTTCGCACTCTGTTTCGGCCGCCTGAGGGTGGACTTGAGCGAATTTTCCAGGCAGAGCTGTCGCCCGCGCGCGCCTCCGTCGCTGCGCCGGAGGATTTCGAGTGTGCATGGGTGCGCCGGACCTTGCCTTGCAGCGACGAATTCGACACCCTCAAGTTCCTCGAGCAGCGGCCGATCCTAGCTGCATGGCCATCCGTCCCGCCGCCGCGGCCCGTCCGGCGCCAGCGCCGCTCATCCGCCCCGGCCTCGTCGAAGAGACCGAGGACCGTGACCTGCAGATCGTGATGGCGCTGTCGGCGGACCTCAAGGGCGACAAGTGGCACATCCCGCCGCTGCCGCGCGCCGCCGCGGAGCTGATGCGGATCACCTCCGACCCCGAGGCGCCGGTGGCGAAGATCATCGCGCTCATCGAGCGCGACATGGGCCTGGCGACGCGCGTGCTCCGGCTCGCCTCGTCGGCCGCGTTCGGCAGCGGCAAGGTCGCCGACCTGCGCCGCGCGGTCGCCAAGATCGGCAACGTCGGCGTGCGCAACGTGGCGATGGCGTCGGCGATGTCGGGCGCCTTCGGCGCGGGCGCGATGGCGCGCTGGGCGCAGGGCGAGATGGAGCACGCGTACGTGGTGGCCACGGGCGCCGCGTATCTGTGCGGCCAGCTCGCACTCGACCCCGCGGTCGGCTTCCTGGCCGGGCTGATGCACGATGTGGGCTGCCTGGCGCTGCTCTCGGTGCTGGTGACGCAGGCGCAGGAACAGAAACGGCTGCTGTCGGTCTCGACCGCGATGCCGGTGCTCACCGAGTTGCACGCCGACGCGGGCGCGCTGGTGGCGCACTCCTGGGGGCTCGACAACGACGTGCTCGCCGCCATCCGCCTCCACCACCTGGTGGCCGAGGCCACGGTGTCACGCACGACCCTCGTGGTCGCGCTCGCCGACGCCGCCGAGGAGGTTCGCCACCCCGACGCCGAGGAGCACATGAACCTGCTCATGAACCATCCGGCGCGCATCGAGCTGCGCATCGGGCACACCGAGGTGCTGGAGCTGGTCCACTGCATCGCCGACGAGCGCGCCCAGGGCGCAGGCGCTACTTCCGGCGGCGGCTAGGACCGGGCCGATTGCGCATCCCAGGTCAGCAGGACGCCGCGCTCGCGGCGGACTCGACGTCGCTGTCGCCGACGCCCTCGCTGACGCCGTCGTCTTCGCTGACCCCGTCGCTGACGCCGTCGTCGCCGCTACCACCGTCCCCGTCCCCGTCGCCGGCGGCCACGGCCGCGCGGGTGGCGAGCCCAGCGCGCGCGGCGCCCGTGCCCGACGCGCTCGTCGGGCGCACCATCGGCGCGTACCGCGTGGTGGCCGAGCTGGGCGAGGGCGCCATGGGCAAGGTCTACGTCGGCGAGCACCAGATGCTGGGCCGGCGCGTCGCGATCAAGGTCCTCCAGCCCGCTTTCGCCGCCGACGAGGACAGCGTGTCGCGCTTCTTCGACGAGGCGCGCGTGGTCACCGCCATCCACCACCCGAACATCGTCGACGTGATCGACTTCGGCGACTTCGAGGGACGCTCCTACTTCGTCATGGAGCTGCTCGAGGGCGAGACGCTCGGCGACCGCCTGGCCAGCGTGGGCCGGCTCGATCCCGACGTCGCGGTGAAGATCTGCGGGCAGATCGCGGCCGCGCTGGCGTCGGCGCACGACCGCGGCATCGTCCATCGCGATCTCAAGCCCGACAACACCTTCCTGTGCAGCTACCCCGACTACCCGGACCACGTGAAGGTGCTCGACTTCGGCGTCGCCAAGCTGGTCGCCGAGGGTGAGGGGCGAGAGAAGCGCCGCACCCGCGTCGGCACCGTGCTGGGGACGCCGCTCTACATGTCGCCCGAGCAATGTCTGGGCTCGGCGAGCCTGGATCACCGCTCCGACATCTACGCGCTGGGCGTGATGCTCTACGAGATGGTCACCGGCATCTCGCCGTTCGACCGCGGCCAGGTCACGCAGGTGCTGATGGCGCACCTGAACGACGCGCCGGTGCCGCCGCGCCAGCACCGTCCGGACCTCCCCGAGGCGCTCGAGAAGGTCATCCTGCGCACGCTCGAGAAGGCGCCGAGCGATCGCTACGACGACATGCGCCAGCTGCGCGCGGCCATGGGCGCCGCGTCCTCGGCGGGTCGCCTGCAGACCGCCCCGATCGTGGCGCCCGAGACCGGCGCGAGCGCGCCGGCCCGGTCGCTGCACGCGAAGTCGCCGATGGTCGGCGACGCGACCGTGCCGCTCCCGGCCGCCGAGGCGGTGCTGTCGGTGCCGCCTCAGCCCACGAGCACGGCGGCGCCGCGCGATGCATCGCCCACGGAACGGGCGATGTCACCGGCGAGCGTGCCCGAGGCGGTGGGCCCCGCGCGGGTCGTGAACGCACCGAAGCCGGTGAGCGCCGCGCCGGTCGTTAGCGCACCGAAGCCGGTGAGCGCCGCGAAGCCCGCGACCGCGAGGACGCCCGCGGGCACGCCGAAGCTGACGAGCGCGCCGACGAAGACGGCGAGCGCGCCACCGCCAGTCTCCAGCGCGACGCCGCCCATGGCCAACTCGGTGCTCGACGCCTCCATCCTGCCGGAGGCCCGTGAGGCCAGTGCGGCCAGAGATCCCAAGCGCATCCGCGATCTGCTCGTGGGCATCATCCTCGAGCGCATCCGCACCAACCGCCTGGTGCTGCCCGGCATCCCGGTGGCCGCGCTGACCGCGCTGCGCGAGCTGAACAAGCCCGACATCAACATCGGCCGCGTCGCCAAGGTGCTCTCCGACGATCCGCTGCTCGCGCCCCAGCTGCTGTGGATGTCGTCGAGCGCGGCGTACGGCGGCGGGCGTGCGCCGCGCACGATCGAGCAGGCGGTGGTCCGGCTGGGCGTGCGCCGCCTGCGCACGGTGCTGTACGAGCTGGCCGCGCGCAGCGTGTTCGACTCGCCGCGCTCGCGCATCCGCGACGCGTTCCGGGGCCTGTGGGATCACTCGGTCACGGTGGCGGGTGTGGCCAAGCGCGTATGCAACGAGCTGAAGGACCCCATCGACCCCGACATCGTGCACCTCGCCGGGCTCCTGCACGACGCCGGCAAGCCGGTGGTCGCGGCGCTCCTGCTCGAGGCCGAGAAGGTGCTCGCGCACGAGGGCAACTGGCTCGAGGAGGACGCCTGGATGGAGGTGATCACCTCGTCGCACCGCGAGGTCGGTAGCGCGCTGGCGGCGAAGTGGCAGATGGCGCCGGAGATCCGTCAGGTGATCACGGGCTGCGAGCGCTACGGCGAGGGCCCTGACGCCATCGCGAGCAACATCGTGTGCTTCGCCAATGCGGTCGCCAAGCACGCCGGCAAGGCGGTCGGGCCGGTGAATACCGATCTGGTGGATCAGCAGCTCGCCGACGGGACCGAGAAGCTGGCGCTGGACTGGCGCTTCGTGCACACGCTGGTCGAGCACGTCGGCGACCTGGAGCGGCTGTACGCGCCGGCGGCGACTCCGGCGCCGGCCACGCCGCCCGGTCGTCGGCGCTAGTCAGGCGGCGATTCGTTCTGCCGCGGCTCAAGATGGGTCGGATCCGGCCGATTTACCGTGCCATGCACCGCCTCCTGCTGCTCGCGGCGTTCGCGCCATCTCTGCTGCTGAACGGCTGTAACCAGCTGAAATCACCGGAGAAGATCGCGGAGCTCGAGCGCCGGGTCGACGAGCTGTCGAAGGTGGTCTCGGCCATCAAGGGCAAGCCGGTCGGCGCCCGGAAAGGTTCGGCGGAGGAGGGCGAGGAGGAGGAGGAGGAAGACGGCGGCGAAGGCGAGGCCGAGGCCGACGGCGACGACGCGCACGCCAAGGAAGGCGACGAGAAGCCCGCGCACGCCGAGAAGGACAAGGACGCAAAGGACGAGAAGGACGACAAGGACGACAAGGACGCGGAGCCGGCGAAGGACGCGAAGCCGGCGAAGGACGACAAGGGTCACGACGACGCCCACGCCAAGGACGAGCCGGCCGACAAGGCTGCCGACGAGAAGGCCAAGCCGCCCACGAAGGTCGCGGCGCACACGGGCCCGGCGCACTGGACCTACGCCGGCGAGACCGGTCCCGAGCACTGGGGCGAGCTGGACGAGGCGTGGGCCACCTGCGGGACCGGCAAGCAGCAGTCGCCCATCGACATCGTGCCGCACAAAGGCCGCGCGTCCGAGATCCTGTTCGTCTACGGCCCGTCCCGCGCCACCGTCGTCGACAACGGCCACACGCTGCAGGTCGGCTTCGCGCCCGGCAACAGCATCTTCATCGACGGCCACCGCTACGACCTCGTGCAGTTCCACGTGCACACGCCGAGCGAGCACACCATCGCCGGCGACCGCTTCCCGCTCGAGGTCCACCTCGTTCACAAGGACAAGGACGGCAAGCTCGCCGTGATCGGCGTGCTCTACGACGCGGGCGCGCCGTCACCCGTCCTCGCCGCGCTCTGGCGCAAGTGGCCGGCGAAGCAGAACCAGGAGAAGCCGCTCTCGAAGGCGTTCGACCCGTCGGCGCTCCTGCCCGAGAACCGCTCCGTGTACCGCTACGAGGGCTCGCTGACCACCCCGCCGTGCAGCGAGGGCGTGGTCTGGAACGTCATGCGCCGGACCAAGACCGACTCGTCGGCGCAGCTGGATTCGCTGAAGAAGCGCTACCCGATGAACTCGCGGCCGGTCGCGTCGTCCGAGGGCCGCGAGGTCGAGTAGCCCGCCCGGGGCGCCCGCCCGCCCCGTCGAGCTGACCGACGCCGACCCGGTGTCCGGCCGTTTCGAGGATCGCCATCGGCGCGCGCTTCTTGCGATGATGGCGCCATGGTCGCCGGGCTGTCCCTCGTCAGGGGGCTGTCGTTACAGTCGTGGTTCGACAGCTTCGCGCGCCTCCACGGCACCACCGCGGCCGGCGAGCTCCTGGCGCGGCTGGCGCCGGAAATCGCGCATGCCCTGCGCGAGCGCCTGCAGCCGGGCGGGTGGTTCCCGATCGCCTGGTTCCGCGCCATGTGCGCCGCCGGCCGGGAGGTGACGGGCGGGGAGGGCGGCAGATCTGTCGCGCTCAGCGACCTCGCCGCGAGGCCGGAGCGATCGAGAATCACGAACGATGATTTAGAGGGCGGCGTCGGGAAGGTCGGCGTCGGCGGGGGGTTCGGCGAGGTCGGAGTCGTCGTCGATCGCGCCGTCCGCCAGACCGGGGATCCGGTTGTCCGCCGCGTCGGGCGGCGGCTCGTGCAAGGTGGCCTCGGGCTCGCACACCCCGTAGGCGCTGCAGACCCACGGCGACGGACAGTCGCTGTGGCGCTGGCAGGGTCCTTCGCAGGAAGTGAGCGAGGTGAGCGCGAGCAGGAGGGAGAGGAGGAGCGTCGCGGCGGCGGCTACCCCGGTGGTCCAGCGGCGGGTCGCGCGCCTGGAAGGGCGAGTGCCGTGGAGCCCGGGGGTAGCGCCGCGCGTCATGGTGCTACAGCTCGCAGTTGGTGCCCTGGGCCGCGAGGTCCAGGTTGATGTCCGCGTCGCCGGTGCCGCAGTCGATGACGTCCACGCCGGCGCCACCATCGATGACGTCCTCACCCGCGAGGCCGAAGATCGTGTCGATCACGGCGCCCGTGCCGCCCTCGATCTGGTTGTCGCTGACGTTGCCGGTGAGGCTGTCGGCCGCGGTGCCACCGATCAGGTTCTCGACGTCCAGGCCGATCAGGTCGCCTTCGGTCGCGCCACCGATGCCGCTGCCGGTCGCGCCGTCCATGACGACGGTGAGCGCGGCCACGCGCGCGCCGTAGTTGACCGTGTCGATGCCCGCGCCACCGGTCATGGTGTCGGCGCCATTGGTGACGGCTTCCTCGTTGAAGCTGTCGTCGCCGAGACCGCCGTTCAGGATGTCGGCGCCCAGGCCGCCGACCAGCGTGTCGGCGCCGTCGCCGCCAGTGATGGTGTCGACGCCGTCGCCGCCGTTGAGCACGTTGGCGACCGTGCTGCCGGTGAGCGTGTCGATGCCGGTGCCGGTGGTGGCGTTCTCGACGTCGACCATGACCTTGTCCGCCTCGGTGCCGGTCAGACCGTCATCGGCCGTGGTGTCCATGGTGACCGTGACCGCCGCCACGCGCGAGCCGTAGTTGACCGTGTCGATGCCGGTGCCGCCGTTGAAGACGTCCGCGCCGTTGGTGGCGGCGCCCTCGTTGAAGGTGTCGTCGCCCGCGTCGCCGTTCAGGATGTCGTCGCCCAGGGCGCCATCGAGGGTGTCGTTGCCGGCGCCGCCCGAGAGCGTCTGGCTGCCCACGCCGCCCGTCAGCGTGTCACCGGCGGTGCCGCCCTTGACGACCTCGATGTCGACGGCCGCGTTGTCGAGCTCGCCGGATTCACCGTCGAGAGCCGCGCCGTCGAGGGTCACGATCACGGCCACGGTACGCGTCGAGTAGTCGAGCGTGTCGACGTCGACGGTGACGCCGTCGCTGCCGTTGATGATGTCGCTGCCGTCGTCGAGGGTGCCGGTCGTGAAGGTGTCGTTGCCGTCGCCACCGTGGTAGGTGTCGTCGCCGTCGCCGCCGCGGATGATGTCGTTGCCCGCGCCGCCGTAGACGGTCACCGCGGTCGCGAACGCCGCGGCGCCGGTGGCCACGTTGCCCGCGGCCGAGAAGGTGTCGGCTCCATCGCTCAGGCTGATCGTGAAGGCCTCGACGTTCGTGACCGTGACGTCCTTGTTGGCGTCAGCGTTGATCGCGATGCCGGTGGTGCCGAAGACGTAGGCATCGGCTGCCTTCGAGCCCCGTATCTTGACAGCGTCCGCGCCGCCGGCGAGGTCGATGGTCACGCCCGCGGAGGTCGCGGTGCCCATCGCGAAGGTGCCGCCGAGGTAGTCGAGGATGACGGTCTCGGCGCCGGCAGCGCCGATGATGTCGATCCGCTTCACGTTGGTCGACGTCGCGGTCACGACCGGCGAGGCCGAGACGCAGGTGAAGCCATTGGTCAGCACCAGGCCGGCGGCCGACTTGTTCAGCATGGCCACGTCAGCCGAGGCGAGCGTCAGCGTCATCACGCCCGTGGCCGTCACGAACACGCACTGCCCGCTGAGATTGGCCAGCTCCCCGCCGGCCTCATCGATACCTTCGTAGTCCCCGGGGTCGAGCCCAGTGTCCCCAGTATCCTGGGCACCGCAAGCAACCATCAAACCCAGGGGCAACCATAGAACACTCTTCGACCTTGCGCGCATCATGCTCGAGTCCTCCTCGGGGCGCAGGAATCGATTGCCCCCGGCGCTATGATTCGGCCTCCCTCCGAATAAGTTGAGTGAGGTAGAGATCAATTTTTGCGAGTGGATTGCTTACGCGGGCTTGGCTCTCACCGACGGTGAATCGCACCCTGTCACCGTCGGAGGACTGACACCCGGATCGCCAGAAGCGTGACACCCGCGGCGCTACGAATCGGCCCGTCCCGGGCCTCCTGCGCCGCAGCCTCGGGCGAGCCTGCCCTCAAGTTCGGCGGCGCGCGGTCGATTCAGAAACGGGGACGGAATGCGCCCCGGAGGACTCTCATGATCCGAGCACTGGACGCCGCCGTGGGCGGCATGGAAAGGCAGACGGCGCGACTCGAGCGCACCGCGGACCGTATCGCGCACCTGCCCGACGGCGGGGGCGACATCGTGGCTGACACCATCGAGCAGATCGACGCCAAGGCCGCGTTCACCGCGAACCTCTCGGTCATCCGCACCGCCGACGAGATGCTCGGCACGCTCATCAACATCAAGGCTTAACAGGGAACTAGCGGGTGCTGACTCGCGCGCGGCCGTCAGGCCGTCAGGCGGCGACGTGGACGCGGCTGCCGCGGCCGTCGGGCGACGCCACGGGTGCGGCCGGCGTGGCCAGCTGGGGCGCGGCCGCCCCGTCGATGAGCTGGACCATCGCCGCGCCCATGACCTTCTGGTTGTCCTGCGACTTCTTCTCGACCGACACCTGGACCATCAAGTCGAACATTCGATCGATCCTCATACGCTCCCGGATCGGCCGCGCGAGCCAGACCTTGAGGAAAATCTTCGCCGACGGGCGCGCTCCGCGCGCAGCCTGGCCTAGCTGTGGGCGCGCACGCGGATCGGCTCGACGATCTTCACGGCGTCGTTGAGCCGGCGCAGCCGCTCGAGCAGCGCGTTGGTCAGCTCGGCGCCGGTGGTGACCAGCACGACGCCGGTCTTGGTGCAGACGTCTTCCTCGACGACCATGCCGGGGCGCAGCTCGGGCAGGCGCAGCGACTGGACGCCCTGGCGGTGCCCGGCCGCGATGTAGTCGTCGAAGGCCGCGAGGACCTCCGGCTTGTGCGTCTTCGTGGTGCGCAAGGCGGCGATGGCCGCGTCGGGCGTGAGGCCACGCACGATCAGGCGGTCGAGCGCCACCGCGGCGCGCAGCAGCCAGGCGCCGCGTTCGAGCTGCGTGTCGAGCGGGGTCTCGCTGTCGGCGTCCTGCGCGCGCACCAGCTCGGCGACGCGCTCGAGGCGCGGGATGATCTCGATGAGGTGGGCGCCTGCGCTGGCCTGGCCGCTGGCGATCTTCTGCTCGGCCGCGGTCAGCGGCGCGCCGCTCTTCATGCGCTCGAGCAGCTCGTGGGGCAGGGTGACCAGCCCGAGGTGCGCGAGCTGCGCCGCGAGCGGCAGCTCCCATGAGTCCGCGAGACCCAGGTGACGCGCTGCCGACACGACGATCTGCTTGATGCGCCCGCCGCGGCTCACCGCGTCGGGCATGACGAACGCGAGCACCTCGGAGAGCATCTTGACCGCGCTCGTGAGCGTGAGCTCGAGCAGGTCGCGCTCGCGGTGCGCCAGGTGGTGGTGATTGACCGCGCCGCGCAGCGCACCCTCGAGCGCGGTGGCGTCGAAGGGTTTGCACAGGAAGCGAAAGATGGCGCCGTCGTTGATCGCCGTCGCCGCTGCGCTCATGTCGGCGGGCCCGACCAGGAGCACGCCGATCGGATCCGGCCAGCGACGACGCGCCTCGGCCAGGAAGGTCGCTCCGTCGGTGCCGGAGCTGCGCAGGTCGGTCACGATGACCGCGAACGGCCCGGCCTTCTCGAGCAGCGCCATCCCGGCGGCGCTGCTCGCCGCGGTGACCACATGGAAGCCGTGGAGCTGCGCGAAGGTCGCGAGCACCGCGGGGTCGTCCTCGACCAGCAGGATCTTCATGCTGCTCATTGCACCGCTCTCGTGCCGCTCATGGCACCCGCTCTCGTGCCGCTCATGGCCTCCCCTGAGCTTGCCTCAGCGGTGGGCTGGCGTCACCAACGGCGATCGCCCCTCGGCGCCCCGATGGGCGACACGAGCTCAGCGCGGCGGACGATCCCCGCCCTTGATCCAGCGTTCGGACTCGTCGGGCAGCGCCGGATCGGGCTTGGCCTTCTCGGGCTTCTCGGGCTTGTCGTCGACCGCTTCGGGCGCGCGGATGACGAGGATCGCCAGGCGGCGATTCTCGGCGGCGTAGGGGTTGATCGCGTTGCGCAGCTGGGTGTCGCCGAAGGCGGCGATGCTCTCGATGCGCGGGGCGCGCGGGCTGGCCGAGAGCACGCGGCGCGCGGCGTCGGCGCGCTCGTAGGACAGATCCCAGTTGGTCTTGCCCTTGGCGCTGACGAAGTTGCGCGCGTCGGTGTGGCCCATCAGGCGCACCGGCTGGTTGGAGTCGGCGAGGACCGGCGCCAGGCTGGTGAGGAACGCGGCCAGCGCGGGCTTGGGCTTCGCCGACGAGACGTCGAAGAGCATGCCCTCGCCGCCCTCGCGATCGATGGCCTCGATCAGCACGCCGTCGGGCGTGACGCTGACCGTGACGTTCGCGGCCAGGTCGGCGAGGCGCGGATCGAGCGCGGCGATGTCCTGGATGGCCTTGGTGAGCTCCTCGGCCTGCTTCTTCAGGCTGGGCACCGGCTTCTTCGCCGGGGTCGAGGTCTCCTCCACGATGGACGGTCTGATCTGAGACGCGCCCTGCTTCGACATGTCGCCGTCGGGCAAGATGCCGGTGCGGAAGTAGTTGGCGATCTCCTTGCGCGCCTTCGCATCGGTGGAGGCGACCAGCCAAAGCACCATGAAGAGCGCCATCATCGCGGTCACGAAGTCGGCGTAGGCGACCTTCCAAGCGCCGCCATGGTGTCCATGGCCGCCGCCCTTCTTGATTTTCTTGATCAGGATAGGGGCTTCGCC
>JBKJOI010000108.1:0-2730 GCA_046595695.1 Haliangiales bacterium
GCGGTCGACCGCCGGTAGGCCGCGCTGCTCGAGTACCCAAGGTGCTGGCTCAAGAAGACGAACAGGCTCGAGAAGCCCAGCTCCGCGTACAGCCGCCGCCGGTCCACCTCGCCGAGGTACACGAGGAACTCGACGAGCAACTTTCGCTCCGCTCCGCGCAGCTCGTACAGCCGCGAGGTCAGCTCGGAGCTCGAAACCGCGGCCAGCGTGTTGGTGCGCATGCCTCTTTGTAACCGACGATTTTCGGCCCTCACCAGACGCACCACCGCGCCCACCACGCCGCGTTCTCGACGCCATGGCGACGGCGACCTCCACGCCGTCCCTTCCGCGCCCTCTCGCCGCAGCCCGCGGCGCCAGCGGGCCCGTCCACGCGCCCGCCTGCAGCCGTGCCGAAAACCCGCCCAGTCGCGTCAAGCACGAACCACGTTGGTCCCAAAGAAATCGACCGACGGCCGCGATCGTACCGTCCCTGCCGTCCGCTGCCGCCCCGGCCGTACGCACTCGCCGCCCCGGCAGTACGCACTCCGACTGCCGCCCCGGCAGTACGCACTCCGACTGCGCCCGCGCGCTCGGCCACGCCGAGCTCCGACGTCATGGGTGCGTGTCCCACGCGCGCCATCAGCTCGGCTCCGCTCGCGCGCAACGAAGCCACCGGCCGCGAACGTGCCTGCAGACCAACGAAGGCACCACCCGTCCGCACGCCCCCAATGGCCTCTGCCGAAGGGCGTGCAACGAAGGCACCACCCGCGCTCGGCCACGCGCCGACCGCCGCCGAAGCGCGTCGGCTCTGCTCCCCATGGATCCAAGGAACGTCCCGCGCCCTCCGCGCCCTCCGCTCGCCGCGCTCCGGTCGCCGCGCTCCGCTCGCCGCTCGCCCGCCCTCCTGCCTTCAGGGTCACGCCGCCAACAGTCCACCAAATGATTCTCGAACTCGAACGGCGCGGTCTGATCAGTCGCGTTCCAGGCCAAGCCCGACGATCCACGTCCTGCTCCCGGCAGAGGACCTACCGCGCCTCCAACCGATCAAAACCACTGCGGCGAGGTACTAATAAAGTACGGGTCGATTCGATCGAGCAGCGTGCGCGACCTGCCCAGCTCCTGCGCCAGCGAGAAGGCGATCTCGGAGAGCGGACGCTCGAGGCGCGCGAGCCGACGGGTCGCCGCGGCGCGCCCATCGAGGCGCTGCTTGAGCGTGAGCATCGCGGCAACGCGCGTGGCGCCGGCGGCGCTGTTGAAGGCGGACACGGCGTGCTCGATCGCCTGCTCGGCGTCGGCGGCCTCGCGCACCTGGAGTGCGCGATCGCCGGCCAGGTGCCGCGTGCGCGTGCCGAGCTCGTGCGCGAGCTTCTCGACGACCTCGTGCACGCTCGCGAGCAGCGCCTCGAGCTCGGCGCGCACGAGCTCGCGGCCCGGTCCGCGCGTGGCCGGCTTGCGGCGCGGGTCGAGGTAGGTCGGGTCGCCCGCCGCGTGCGCCTGCTTCTCCTTGCGGGTCAGCAGCGCCGCCGACACGATCGAGCGCACCGGCGCACCTTCGGCCACGATGGGCGGGAAGGGCGTCGAGCTGTTGACGTCGATGAGCTGGGTGAACGCCTCGGCCCAGCAGTGGTCCTCGCCGTAGCTGGTGTCCGAGATGCCCACCGAGCCGACCGCCGGATCGCGCAGCTCGGGGTAGCGTGCGAACAGCTCATCGAGCTTGCCGCGCCCGGCGTTGATGCGCTGCTTGCTGGGCGGTGAGATCCGGTGCGGCACGGCCTCGGGGCGGGAGAAGCGCCCGAGGTCGCAGGGCGCCGACAGCCGGCCCTCGTGCTCCTCGAGTGACGAGTAGACGATGTCATCGACGCCGAGGTCCTCGGCGCCGATCTCCAGCGTCGGCTGCGGCGAGGCGCTGCTGATGATGATGCGCACGCCCGGGCAGTGCTGGCGCAGCCACGCGATGTCCTCGCGCTCCACGGTCTGATCGGGCCGGTAGCGATTCCACACCCGCGCGGCCAGCTCGCGCACCGTCGCCTGGGGCAACGACGCGATGCGGTGCAGGAGCGCGTGCTGCGGGATGCGCTGGATGGCGCGCACCGGCTCGGGACCGAAGCGCCGGTAGCTGCGCCGCTTGAGCGGCGCGGCGTAGGCGGCGAGCTTGCCCCAGAGCAAGTAGAACAGCCCGGGCGGGCCCCAGTGGCGCAGCGCCAGCAAGGTGTAGCGCAGCGAGCCGAGCAGGCGCGATCGCTCGAGGTAGATGCGTCCGCCGGTGCGGCCAGCCTCGAGCTCGTCCAGGTACGACGGCCCATAGCTGAGGTGCGCGCAGATCTCCCAGCCGAGCAGCTCGCCCATGTTGCGGCCGAGGTGCAGCGTGCGATCGAGATCGAAGACGATGTAGCGCGTGCGCGACGGGATCGTGCGCTCGCACAGCTCGCGAAAGCTCACCGGATGGCCCAGGATCGACATGCGATCGACGAAGCGGGTCAGTCGGCCGCTCGTGCCCTGCAGAGATCGGTCGGGCGACATCACCCATAGAGGTAGCAGCGCGCGGTCCGCCGGCCTGTCACGGTTCGGTAATGAGACCGACCGGACTTCATCATGAAATCATGTCGATACGCGGACCCCCAGCGGCCTCGGCGGCATAGGCGACGAGGCGACGTTCCGGAAAGCGCTCGAGGCCGGCAAGAGCGTCCAGGGCGTCCACGCGGTCGAGCCCGCCGGCGCGATCGTGAAGCGCTACGCGGCGGCGCTCGCCGA
>JBKJOI010000120.1:0-3657 GCA_046595695.1 Haliangiales bacterium
CTCCAAGTGCGGCGTCTGCGGTCTCTTCTCAGCTCGGGTCATCGGGTCGGCAGCCAGTCTCGCCCTCGACAGTAATTTCAAAGGGGCCAGCTGTCTCACTCACGTTGGCAGAGAGGGGCGACACGACGGCGTGCACGACGATCGGCCGCTGGGCCGCCGCCGCCAGTGCCGCGGCCGCGCCGGTGCTGGCTCCGAACAGACCCATGCGCAGATCTCGCGTCGCGGGCGTCTCGCGCAGCCAGTCGATCACGCAGACGAGGCGTCGGGTGAGCAGGCCGATATATCGACTCGCAGCCGCCGCGCGGTCGCGTCGATCGCTTCTTCGTCGGACGTCAGTAGGTCGAAGAGAAGGGTGGCGAGGCCGGCTCCAGCGAGCACACCGGCGACCAGGCGGTTGCGCAGGCTACGTCGGCTGCTGCCGCTGCCATGCGCGAACACCACCAGCCCAGTAGCCTTTTCAAGCACCGTCAGGTCACCCTTGCAAGCGAACATCGGCGGCTGCGATCTCGACGAGCTTGGTTTCCATGACTCACTCCGTAAGCCAGGTCGGGCTGCACCTGCGATGCCAAGGCGCGTGCATCAGGTTCCCCTACTCTTGCGCAAGCGCTGCGTGAGCGCCGATCGGACGCGAAGGAATTGCGCGTCTGCCGCCGTCGGTTGTTTCTCTCGGTTGGGCGTACTCGATACCCATCGGAGATTTGGCTGGGGTTCCGCTCGATCGTGCGGCGCCAGCGCGTGGCTGCGGTGGTCACCGATCAGGGCGGGCGCACCTGCCCTGCCACCATTTTGTCACGCGAAACGGCATCTCCTATGTTGTGGGTCCCGGCACGCGCACGCAGGCGCTGGCGACCGTGCAGAAGGTCACGGTCTCGTGCGCCGATGGCGACGAGGACCGTGTTTGCGCGGGGGGTGTGGAGCTTGCGCGTGGGTCCATGGCCCAGCGCCGGCGTGGGCCTGGCATGCATTGGGCTCATCGTGTCGAAGTCTTCGTGTCGAGCTGATCGGCATCCACCCCAGGGCGCTTCTGCACCCAGAGCTCGTGGCCAGCGAGCCGTTGCGCACCGAGATTCGCGCACGCACCGCGGCCTGGTCGACGCCGGTCGAGTTCTTCGTCGAGCAACTGGCGTCGGGCGTCGCGCAGAGCGCCGCCGCGTTCTACCCGCGGCCGGTGATCGTGCGCTTCTCCGACTTCAAGACGAAGCTCACCCTCGGCGCGGACCGAGGCTCGACGATCCCGGCGATCTCCCCGAGTTCGCGGCCTCCCTCGCCGAGGCGGGGCTGGACTGCATCTCGGTTACTCCCGACGCGCTCGCGCGTGGTGGGGCACCTGGCGGTCGAGGACGGTACGCTAGGTGCACTTGGCGAGACGCGGAGGTAAGCCACCATGGCCTACAAGCAGCTCTCGTTTCGGGCGGCGGCACGCGAGAAGATCCTGCGTGGCGCGACGGCCCTCACCGACGCGGTGCGCGTCACGCTCGGCCCCAAGTCCAAGTCGGTCCTCATCGGCAAGCGGTGGGGCAACCCGATCGTCTGCAACGATGGCGTGACCATCGCCAAGGAGATCGAGCTCAAGGACCCCGAGGAGGATCTGGGGGCGCGGATGATGCGCCAGGCCGCCGAACGGACGGGTGAGTCGGTCGGCGACGGCACGACCACCTCGACGATCCTGGCGCATGCCATCTACAGTGAGGGCTTGCGCAACGTCGCCGCCGGCGCGAGCGCCGTCGATCTAAGGCGCGGCCTCGAGCGCGGCCTCGGCGTGGCGGTGAAGGCGATTCGCGCGCTCTCGCATCCGGTCACCAGCCGCAAGGAGAAGGCCCAGATCGCCGTGGTGTCGGCGCATAACGACAGCGCCATCGGCGAGCTGGTGGCCGATGCGTTGGAGCGCGTCGGCAACGAGGGCGTGATCACCGTCGAAGAGGCCAAGGGCACCGAGACCGCCCTCGAGGTGGTCGAGGGCATGCAGTTCGACCGCGGCTACCTCTCGCCGTATTTCGTCACCGACCCGGTAACCATGGAGTGCACCCTCGAACGGCCGCTGGTGTTGGTGTTCGACGGCAGGATCGCGGTGATGAGCGACCTCCTGCCGGTGCTCGAGCACGTGGCCAAGAGTGGGCGCCCGCTCCTGGTCATCGCCGAGGACGTCGAGGCCGAGGCGCTGGCGACGCTGGTCGTCAACAAGATGCGCGGCACGCTGGTGAACTGCGCGGTCAAGGCGCCCGGCTTCGGTGATCGCCGCAAGCTGATGCTCGAGGACATCGCGATCTTGTGCGGGACCAAGGTGCTGAGCCTCGACATGGGCGTGAAGCTGGCCAATGTCTCGGCCGGCGATCTGGGCGCGGCCGAGCGGGTGGTGACGGACCGCGAGACCACGACCATCGTCGGCGGTGCCGGCGACAAGTCGGCCATCGTCGGCCGCACCGAGCAGATCCGCCGCGAGCTCAAGGAGACCACGAGCGACTACGACCGTGAAAAGCTGCAGGAGCGCTTGGCCAAGCTCGTCGGCGGTGTGGCCGTGATCCGCGTGGGTGCAGCCACCGAGGCCGAGCTGAAGAGCCGCAAGGAGGCCTTCGACGACGCCATCAGCGCGACGCGTGCGGCCGTGGCCGAGGGTGTCGTGCCCGGAGCCGGGCTCTCGCTCCTGCGCGCCATCGACGCCATCCACGCTGAGGCCGAGCGCTGCGACGGCGACGAGCGCACCGGGCTGAGGATTCTCGAGCGCGCACTCGAGGCGCCGACGCGGCAGATCGCCAGCAACTCGGGTCTCGACGACGGTGTCGTGGTCGAGAAGATGCGTCGTGGAACCGGTCACTTCGGCCTCGACGCTGCCACCGGCCTGTACGTGGACCTGGTCGCCGCCGGCATCATCGACCCGACCAAGGTGGTGCGCACGGCGCTCGAGAACGCGGTCTCGGTGGCCGGCGTGCTGCTGCTCACCGAGGCCACGCTTACCGAGGTCCCAGAGCAGGAGAAGCCGCGCGAGCGCATGACCAGTGCCTACGAGTGAGGCGGTTGCCGAGGAAGGCGGGCGTCCACGCCAATTTGAAGTTCCGGGGGCCGAGTGTCGGCCCGGAACATGCAGCTCTTCTTGCTGGAGGTACGGCCCATGCTCACGCTCGAGATCCCACGGCCCGAGTGGTCGCAGTTCTTCCGCAACTTCGACGCCCTTCATCGTGGCTGGCAGTGCACGATCGAGATTCTCGCCGATTCACTCGGTGCGCAGGTGCAGAGCCACGGCTTGCCGCTCGCCGGCATCGGCGTCGACGACGCGGCCCACTCGCGCATCACCGTGTCGCTGGGGACGAGCCCCGAGGCGCACTTGACCCACGGCATCGACGCGCCCCGGCACGTCTGGATTCTACGTGACGACGCGGCCGATCGGGACATCTTGGAGATCGAGACCGCCGACGCGCGAACCCTGCTGCGATTCCAGCACGATCTGCCGGACGGGCGCGGCTAGCGGCCCGCGCCGTGCGCGCTCGGACGACGTCTGCACGAGAAGTCCGTTCCGCAGAGGTTACTCATGCCTCTCGAAGCCGCACAGCACGCGCCAGGCTCATGGCTCGCGCCGCTCTGCCGGAGTCGGCTCGCCTCGTGGGGTGCCGCGCTGGGTTGAGCGGTGGTCGCGGGCCGGCGACGGACTGCGCGTGCTGGGAG
>JBKJOI010000535.1:0-8004 GCA_046595695.1 Haliangiales bacterium
CTGGTCACGGCCGCGCCCAAGAAGCTGGTCGCCTGGGATCTCGCCGCCGACAAGCAGCTCTGGGCGGTCGACGCCGACGTCACCTCGCGCGTCGTCGTGGGCGCGCGGCTGGTCGCCGCGCGCGAGGGCAAGGACAAGATCGTCGCTCGCAGCATCGAGGACGGCCGCGTGCTCTGGCAGCACGCGCTGCCCGGTCGCTCGACCTTCCTCGGCGCCACCGCCGATGGGCCCAACGTCTTCTATGTGGTCCAGGACGACAGCGGCTCGAAGCGCATGTGGTACCTGGTCGCGCTCGGCGAAAACGGCGGCGAGCTGTGGCGCGCCGACGCACCCGGCACGCTGGGCGCGCCCGCCGCGCGCGGCGGCCTGGTCTACATGCCGTTCCTGACCCAGTGGCTGACCATCCTCGACGCCAAGACGGGCGTGCAGCTCGCGCGCATCCGCCAGAGCGATGAGGCGCTGAACTTCGTGCGCACCACCTCGGACGGCGTCTACTACGGCTCGAAGGGCGTGTTCATGCTCGACGACAAGTCGATCGCGGGCACGCGCGAGGGCGCGACCTACGGCCAGGCGAAGCTGCCCGGCGAGTTCGTGCGCACCGTGTACCACTTCGACGCGTTCAACCCGGTCATGGCCGGCTACTCGGCCTTCGACCGCAACCGCGTCTTGTGGCGCGCGGGCGGCGAGGGGGGAAAGCTCTCCTTCAAGGACGGCCTGGCGGTGGTGTTCAGCTTCCGCTTCTTCTTCGCCTTCGACGCGACCAACGGCGACCTGCGCTGGGCGCACCAGCACCCGCGCAACGACATCGTCTCGGTCGAGCACACCGGCAGCGCGCTGGTCTACGTCTCGGTCGAGGGCGAGCTGGGCGCGCTCGACCCGAAGACCGGCGAGCGGCTCTTCGAGAAGAAGCTGGGCATGCGCATCACCGGCGGCACCTTCGACGCCGACGGCTTCCGTCCCAAGGGCGGCGGCGACAACGGCGATGCCAACAAGGCCACGATCGGCGCGCTGGCCTCGATCCTAGTCGACAAGGACACCCGCTTCGGCGCGGTCAAGCTGTTCGCGGTCGTGGCGCTGGGCAAGCTGCCCGGCGTCGCCGCCAGCGAGGCGCTGCTCAAGGTCGTCCTCGACGAGAACACGCCCGCGCCGGTCTACCAGAAGGCGGGCGAGGCGCTGGTCGCGCGCAAGGACGCCGACGCGCTGCCGCTGCTCATCAAGGCGCTCGACGTACGCTACGACTGGATCACCGGCGCGAAGCCGCGCGCGCTCGAAGTGCTGGCGCGCGCCGTCGGCGGCATCGGCAAGCCGGAGGGCGCCGCGGCGCTCATCCCACATCTCGAGTCGCCGGCGACGCCCACCGGCGCGATCAAGGACATCGCCGAGGCGCTCGGCCGCTGCGGCGACCGCGACGCGCTCCCGGCGCTGCGCAGCTTCCTGCTGGTCTACCGTGCCGATCCCGCGTTTGCCGTCGATGGCGGACCACTCCCGGCGGTGATCGACGCGCTGCTCGTCCTGGGCGGCGGCGCCGAGCGCGAGCTCATCCAGTTCATCGCCGAGGACGCGCGCACCCAGGAAGGCGTCGCCGAGTACGCGCGCTACGCGCTCACGCAGACCGGACCGCGCGGCGCCCCGGCTTCCGCCAAAGGAAGCCCTCCCTCCGCCAAATGACGGTGAGCGACCGTCAACGAGTGGGATGTGACGGGACGTGACCGCACGCCGCTACCGGGTTGTCATATGTCGTGGCCCCGAATGCGGCGAGCGGCGCGGATCAGCGCAGCTGCACGAGTCGTTCATGCGCCACGCGCGCGCGCTGGGCCTCGAGAACCAGATCGAGCTGGGCTGGCAAGCCTGCTTCGGCCGCTGCCGGCAGGGGCCGAACGTGCTCGTGCGGGTCGCTCAGGCCGCGCCCGCGCGCACGCTTTTGGCCACGACTCCGAGCGGGCCGGGCCAAAATGCCGCCCTATATAACGGGGTGCACGAAGAGCACGTTGCCAAAATCCTGCAATCGCACGTGGCTCGGGGTATCATCTTGCGCGAGTTAGTCTTGAGACCTGACGCCATCACCACCCCACCGACATTGCAGGTCGCAGGCGAGCGCGAACCCGTCCCCACTCCGGTACCGACCAACACCACCAGCAACAAGGAATCCGGCGGAGATACGAAATGAGATTGCCTGCGCTAGCCTTGGCCGTCATGACACTCAGCGCTGCCGCCTGCGGCGACAACAAGGGGGGCCCCGACAACAACAGGCTGCTCGAGGAGCTGTCCACGTGCAAAGACGATCGAGATCGCGCCAAGAACGCGCTCGACGCCTGCACCAAGCAGTTCGCCGAGTACAAGGCGATGACGCCGACCGGTCCTCAGGAGATCGTGGTCCGCATCGACGGGGAGGGGCTAACGATCGTCGGCAAGCTCCCGAGCGGCAAGCCGGGCGAGGCCTCGGTCGGCGCGGGTGACCTGAGCGAGGCCGAGAAGAACGTCGTGCCGCTGGTGATGGCGCAGATCGCCGGCTCGCGCACCGCCATCCAGCAGTGCTACGTGCAGGCGCTCAAGACCAACACCAGCCTCGAGGGCCGGGCGATCAACCTCACCGTGCAGGTGAAGGTGTCGCCCACCGGTGCCATCTCGAACGCCGCCTTCGCGCCGCAGCTCAGCCAGCAGTTCGACAACTGCATGAGCACGGTCGCCACGAAGTGGAAGATCGCGCCGTACACCGGCCGCACCTTCCCCCTCCAGTACCCGATCAAGCTCCAGCCCGTCCAGTAACGCCATCGGCCCGGCTCCGCGCGACCCGTGCTCGTCGGAGACTAGCGAAAACCGCAGGGTTTTTGCTATGATCCCGTCGAGGCGCGTGTGAATACGAAGAAGCTCCTCAAGGAGCTGGAACGGGCTCTCCGGCAGGACCCCGAAAATCTCGTGCTCCGGCTGAAGGTCGCGGCAGCGATGCGCGAGGTCGGCCGGCGCGATGAGGCCGTGGCGATGTATCGCTCGGTGGCGGTCGCGTACCACAAGCAGAACCGGCTCGCGCAGGCGATCGCCGTGTGTCGCAGCGTCCTCGAGATCGAACCCTCGCAGCGCGAGACCCAGGCGCTGCTCGCCGAGCTCGACATCGCCCGGCAGAACAAGGACGCGCTCGTGCCGTTCGCGGCGTCGCTGCCGCCGCCGTCGGGCGCCACGCCACGTCCGCGCTCGGCCACCTCGCCGCCGCCGCGCGTGGCGCCGCCGCCGTCGGTGCCGTCGCTGCCGCGGCTGCAGCCGGTCGGCGGTCGGGGCGGCACGCTGCCGCCACCCTTGCCGCCGACCTCGGCGAGTGGCATCACGCCGCTGCCGTTGCCGTCCATCGGCTCGATCACGCCGCTGCCCGATCACGACGACTTCCTGTCGCCGCCGCGCTTGCCGCTGCCGGCGCAGCCGAGCGGGCCGATGGCCGCGCAGAGCCCGCCGCGCGAGCCTGCGCCGATGCGGCCACCGCCGCGCGAGACCGCGCCGCCGATGCGGCGCAACACCGGCGCTCCGCCGCCGACGCCGGGGGTGCCGCCCGCGCGCGGCACGCCGCCGGCGAATGTCGCGCCGCCGCGTGCGCCCGCGCAGGAGCTGCCCGACGAGCCGTCGGGCCCGCAGCTTACCGTGCCGGGTCGGCCGATGGCACGCATGACCGCCCCGCTTCCCGGCGTGACGCAGAGCCCGGCCAGCACGCCGCCGCCGCAGCGCATGGCACCGCCGAGGCCACCGCCGCGGCCCACGGCGCCACCGTCTGCGCGAACGTCCGAATCGGCGCCGCGCCCGCCCGCCCGCATATCCGAGGCGCCGCCGCCCCACCAGGCGCGCCCACCCGCGGCGCCGCAACCGCCCGCGCGAGCTCCCGCGGGCCCCACGCGACTTCCGCCGCCCGCACCGCGGCCGCCCGCACCGCCTCCGCCACCGGCGTCACCCACGGGGCGTCCGGCAGCCCCCGCCGCAACCGGACCCTTGCCGCCCGCGTCGCGCCCGCCGGCGGCCCGCCCGCCTGGACCGTCGCAGTCGCCGCCCGCGCCGCGTCCACCGATCTCGGCGCCGCGGCCTCAGGCGCCGCTCGGCCGACCGCTCGCGTCGATGTCGCCTCCCGCTGCGTCCGCGTCCGCGCCCCCGGCGGCGCGAAAGACGCCCACGTCGGTCTCGCAGATGACGCCGACGCCGATGATACCCACGCCGCTGCCGCAGCCGCACGCCGCCACGCCCACGCCCGCCGACGCGGGCCCGCCGAGCATCTTCCGTCCGCCGTACGTGCACGTGCCCGGGCAGGACGACGACGGCATGACGCTGCCGACCATCAAGTCGAAGGTCTCGTCCGCGACCGCGATGCGTCCGCACCGAGGTGTCGCGCCGGCCGAGGAGGACGCGCTGACGGCCAGCGACGACGAGGCCACGCGCATCGCCGACGAGCCACGCGAGCGCGAGGACGAGAACGCGACCCGCGTGGCCGACGAGCCGCGTGCAGGCGGCGCGAATACAACCCCCGCTCGAGCGGCCGCACCGACGGGAGCGCGATCGACGCCAGCGTCTCCGGCGCCGGCCCGCCCGTCGCCGTCGCCGTTGCCGACACGCCCCGCGCCGGCCGCGCGCGAGGACGCCGACGCCACCCGCGTCGCCGAGGATCCCGCGGCCATGGCGGCGGCGTTCGAGGCCATCAGCGCCGACGACGACGCGCCCACCGGAGGCCTCGAGCGGCTCACCGCTGAGGAGGCTGCCGAGGTAGACGACGGCGACGACGTCGTCGTCGACGGTACCGAGACGGGCGACGACGACAACGCGACCAAGGTCGCCACCGACCTGCGCGCCGCAGCCAACGAGGGCCCCATCCTCGATGACGGCTCGCCGCCGGTGCGGGCGTTCCCGGCCGACCTCGCGCCGTTCTCGCGCGCCGATCGGCTCCTCGACGTCGGCTGGCCCGCGGGCGCGGCGCGCGACACCGGCGAGCACGGCCACGGCGAGCTGACCGAGCCGGGTCGGTCGCCGCACGATGACGGCGAAGGCCGCACGGGCGACGAGGTCGACGAGGAGGGCCGGACCCACACTTCGGCGCACGCGACCGAGGACGGCAAGCGCAAGACGACGATCTCGCGGATCCGATCGATCCCCGAGGCCGGCGACGACATACTGACCACGCGCCACGACCGGCTGGAGCCCGAAGAGGTCAACACCGGCGGCCCGACCGCGGTATCGGTCGACACCGACGACGACGACGAACCGGAAGATGGCCTCGAGCTGGCACGCGCCTTCGACCGCGGCTTCGGCCCCGATCTCGGCGAGCTCGCGCCCGACGGCTCGACCATCGAGCAGCCGCTGCCGCTGTTCGCGCGGCTGTCGCGCGCGGCGCTCTCCGAGCTGCAGCGGCGCATGTCCTTCCGGCGCTGCGCCTCGGGCGACCTCATCCTGCGCGAGGGCGATCCCGGCGACGCCTGCTACGTGGTCTATTCGGGCTCGGTGCGCGTGCTCAAGCGCGATCCCTCGGGCTCGTCGACCGACGTGATCGAGATCGCGCGCCTTGGTCCGGGTGCGATCTTCGGCGAGTTCGCGCTGCTCGCCGATCGTCGCCGCCACGCCTCGGTGCAGGCGCTCGAGGCCTGCGAGCTGTACGAGATCCCGCGCCGCCTGCTCTCCGAGCTGGCCGCGGAGTACGCCGACGTCGGGCCCGCGCTCGAGCGCTTCTACCGCGAGCGGCTGCTGAGCACGCTGCTCGCGACCGCGCCCTTCTTCCAGCCGCTGCCCGAGGAAGATCGCGCCAACCTCATGACGCGCTTCGTGTCGCAGCGCATCGAGGCCGGGGGCGCCATCATACGGGAGGGCGAGTCGGGCGGCGGGCTCTACCTGGTCGTGCTCGGCACCGTCGACATCACCCGTCGCGCCGACGGCAAGCGCGCGGTGCTGC
Organism: Haliangiales bacterium; assembly: GCA_046595695.1. Lineage (GTDB taxonomy): Bacteria > Myxococcota_A > Polyangia > Haliangiales > SHYZ01 > JBKJOI01. Next base: position 5,909 of record JBKJOI010000535.1, read on the forward strand.
TGGCAACGCTGGGCGAGGGCGCCTACTTCGGCGAGATGTCGCTGCTCAGTGGCGGGCGCGCGTCGGCGACCGTAACCGCGGCGGGGCCCGTCGAGCTCGCGCAGCTGTCGCCGCGCGACTTCTACGAAATCGTGTCGGCGTACCCGGTGATCTGGGAGGAGCTCCGGCGCGAGGCGCACCGGCGCGAGCTCTTCAACCAGAACATCCTGGCGGGCGACACGCGGATGGTGTGAGTCGGGGGCGGCGGGGCGGCGAGGTTCTAGTGGCGCGCGGGCAGCGGCGTGCCCTCGGGAGGCGGGTTGGCGGTGCGCGCGGGCAGCGGCGTGCCCTCGACCGGCGGCGGTTCGTCGGCCTGGCGCTCCTCATCGACGCCCGGGAGCGCGAGCCCCATGCCCGTCACGCCGGTCACGTCGTCGACGCACACCAGCGCGCCGGCGACCGAGATGGCGAAGAGATCCTCGAACACCGTCGGCAGCACGGCGGCGCCTGACGAGATGGCGCCCGACGCGACGGTGTCGCAACCGGGCAGCGTCGCGACCTGCTCCTCCGACACCCGCACCGAGGCGGTGTCGCGGCCGATCGGCTCGTCGAGTGGCGACGCGCAAGCGCCGGCCAGCGCGGTCAGGGTGATCACGAGAGCTACCTTCAGGGAACGCATCAGTCGACCTCCGTGGACGAGGAGCGCGTGGGGATGCCGTGCTCCTTCAAGAGTTGGGACAGGCGCGGGCGCTTCATGCGCAGGATCTCGGCGGCGCGGGTGATGTTGCCGCCGGCGTCCGCGAGCGCGCGTACGATGCAGAGTCGCTCGATCTCGCGCTTCAGGTCGCGCAGCGAGAGGCCACTGGCCTGAGCGCGCGCATAGATGTCTTCGAACGGACCGGTGTCGCGGCCGCCGGAAGCCGCGGGTGCCACCGCCGCACCGCCGCTGGCGCCGCCGCGCTCGATGAAGGCCTGCGCGGCGGCCGCGGTGCGCGCCGCGACCTCGGCGAGCCCCGAGAGCGGCACGTAGTCGGCGAGATCGGGCGCGTCGATCACCTCGGCGTCGCAGAACAGCGACACCGAGCGCATCACGTTCTCGAGCTCGCGGATGTTGCCCGGCCACGGGTACACGCACAGGCGCGACTCGGCGGCGGGGGTGAGGCGACGCGCGGGCGCCGACTGCTCGCTCGCGGCGCGCTCGAGGAAGAAGCGGGCCAGCGCCGGGATGTCGGTCTGGCGCTCGCGCAGGGGCGGCATGGTCAGCTCGAGGCCCTGCAGGCGGTAGTAGAGGTCCTCGCGGAACTGGCCGCGCTGCACCATGACCTCGAGGTCGCGGTTGGTCGCGCAGACGATGCGAACGTCGACGCGGATCGGCTGGGTGCCGCCGACGCGCTCGAACTCGTGCGTCTGCAGGACGCGCAGCAGGGCGACCTGGGTCTGCGCCGAGACGTCGCCGATCTCGTCGAGGAACAGGGTGCCGCCGTCGGCGAGCTCGAAGCGACCCTTCTTGCGCGCGAGCGCGCCGGTGAAGGCGCCGCGTTCGTGGCCGAAGAGCTCGGACAGCAAGAGCGTGTCGACGAGCGCCGCGCAGTTCACCTTGACGAAGGGGCGGCTGGCGCGCGGCGAGCGCCGGTGGATGGCCTCGGCGATCAGCTCCTTGCCGGTGCCGCTCTCGCCGCGGATGAGCACCAGCGAGTCCCGGGCGGCGACGCGCTCCACGAGATCGAGCACGTGCAGGAGGCGCGGGTGGCTGCCCACGATGCCGTGGCGCAGGGCCGGGCTGCCCGCGGCGACCAGCGGGCCGCTCGGCACCGGCAGGCGCGAGCTGACCGGCGCGATCGGCGCGGCCGGTGCGCCCGAGAGCAGCTCGAGGCGCAGCGGCTCGCGGCCGTAGCTGGCGGCGAACGCCTCGGGCACACGTGCGCGCAGGCGGGCGTCGAGCAGCCGCGCGGCCTCGCGCGCGCGGCGGCCGGCGCGGGCGTCGCCCTGGCGATCGGCGGCGCGCGCGGTGAGCAGCGCCGCGCGCAGGCGGCCCTCGTCGTCGCCCAGCTCGGCGAAGCCGGCGTCGGCGCGCGAGAGCTCGGCGCGCGCCTCGCCGAAGCGCGCGAGCGCGAGCA
>JBKJOI010000601.1:0-5813 GCA_046595695.1 Haliangiales bacterium
CAGGGCGAGCGTGGTCACGCCGCCCTCCGGGCTCTTGCCTCTGGTGCCCGCGGGCAGCACGGTCAGCTCGACGCCCTCGAGCTGACCGTGCTGCCCGCGGGCACCCGCGGCAAGAGCCCGGGCGACGGCCTGACCACGCTCGCCTTGCCCGCCACCGGCAAGCGCGGCGTCGGCATGCTGATCGCGCGCCGCGGCGACGACGTCGCCATGCTGCCCGAGTACATCTCCTGGTGGAACGACAACGACCACTCGGGCTGGCGCAAGAGCGACCGGCCCGATCAGCTCGGCTGGTACCTCGCCAACGATCGCGGCATGTACCGCCCGGGCGAGACGGTGAAGGTGAAGGGCTGGCTGCGCCGCATCGGCGGCGGCGAATCGGGCGACGTCGGCGGCCTGCGCGGCGCGGCCAAGCAGGTGTCGTGGCGCGTGCAGGACTCGCAGGGCAACGAGCTCACCAAGGGCAACGCCCAGGTGAACGTCGCCGGCGGCTTCGATCTGTCGATCACGCTGCCCAAGACGGTGAACCTGGGCCAGACGTACATGGAGCTGACCGCGCACGGGCAGGCCGGCAACCTGGTCGGGACCAGCACGTACCACTACTTCCAGGTGCAAGAGTTCCGCCGCCCCGAGTTCGAGGTCACCGCGAAGGCCTCCGAGGGCCCGGTGTTCATCGGCGAGAGCGCCACCGTCACCGTGGACGCCAAGTACTACGCCGGCGGCGGCCTGCCGGGCGCGCCCGCGCAGTGGAACGTGTACGCGCAGCCGGCGAGCTTCTCGCCGCCCGGTCACGACGACTACACCTTCGGCACCTGGACGCCGTGGTGGGGCCACTACGACTACCTCTACCGGCCAGCGCGCCAGGAGGGCAAGTCGTTCAATGGCAAGACCGACGCCACCGGCGCGCACCACGTGCGCCTGGACTTCGACTCGGTGGAGCCTGCGCGCGCGATGTCGGTGAGCGCCAACGTCACCGTGCTCGACGTCAACCGCCAGGGCTGGGCCGCGAGCGCCAGCCTGCTCGTGCACTCGTCGCCTTTGTACGTGGGCGTGAAGACCGGGCGCTACTTCGTGAACGAGGGCGAGCCCATCGACGCCTTCGCCATCGTCGCCGACCTCGACGGCAAGCAGATCGCCGGACGCAACTTCGCCATGCGCGCCGCGCGCATCGACTGGGAATACGAGAACGGCGCCTACAAGACCACCGAGGAGGACATCCAGGACTGCACGGTGGTCTCGGCGGCCAAGGGCGCCGCCGACGCGCGCTGCACCTTCAAGCCCAAGCAGGGCGGGGTCTACAAGCTGCGCGCAGTGGTCAAGGACGACCAGGGCCGGAAGAACGAGAGCGAGGTCACGATGTGGGTGGCCGGCGGTGACTCGCCGCCCGCCCGCGAGATCAAGCAGGAAGAGGTCCAGCTCGTCCCCGACAAGAAGGAGTACAAGCCGGGCGACACCGCCAAGCTGCTGGTGCAGGCGCCGTTCGCGGGCGGCGAGGCGATCGTTTCGTACCGCCGCTCGGGCATCCTCGAGACGAAGCGGCTGACCATGAAGGGCTCGTCGGCGACCATCTCGGTGCCGCTCACGTCGGCGCACATCCCCAACCTGTGGGTGCAGGTCGACGTGGTCGGCGCGGCCGCGCGCCTCGACGATCTGGGCCAGAAGGACGCCAAGCTGCCCAGGCGCACGGCGTACGCGACCGGCGCCATCAACCTGTCGATCCCGCCGCGCGAGCGCACGCTCGAGGTGGTCGTGAAGCCGGAGGCCGAGAAGCTCGAGCCCGGCACCGAGACCTGGGTCACCGTGGGCGTGAAGGACGCGACCGGTCAGCCGGTCGCGGGCAGCGAGGTCGCGATCGTGATCGTCGACGAGGCGGTGCTGGCGCTGTCGGGCCACCGCTGGCCGGATCCGATCGCGACGTTCTACGGCGACCGCGACGCGGGCGCCTCCGACTACCACCAGCGCCAGTACATGGTGCTGGCGAACCCGCAGGACGCGGCGACGGCCACCGCCACGATCGGCGGTGCACCCGGCGGCGGCAACCGCGGATCGGCCGCCGAGGGCGCGATGGCCGACTCGGCGGCGCCGAAGCCCTCACCGTCAGCGCCCCCGCCCTCGCCCGTCGTCGCCGCGAAGTCCGCCGAATCGCCCACGGAGCCGTCGCCCGGCGGCCAGCCCGCGCCGGGTATCGCGCTGCGCACCAACTTCGACGCCATGGCCCTCTTCGCGCCCAGCGAGGCCACCAACGCGAAGGGCCTGGTCACCGTGAAGGTGAAGATCCCCGACAACCTGACCCGCTACCGCATCACCGCGGTCGCGGTCGCCGGCGAGAAGCAGTTCGGCAAGGGCGAGGCGACCATCACCGCGCGCCTGCCGCTCATGGTGCGCCCGTCGCCACCGCGCTTCCTCAACTTCGGTGATCGCTTCGAGCTGCCGGTGGTGCTGCAGAACCAGACCGACCAGGCGATCGAGGTCGCGGTCGCGGTGCGCACCTCCAACGCGACGCTCGACGAGACGCTCGGCCGCCGCGTCAGCGTGCCCGCCAACGACCGCATCGAGGTGCGCTTCCCGGCCGCCGCGGCGATGCCGGGCATCGCGCGCTTCCAGATGGCCGCGGTCTCGGGCAAGTGGAGCGACGCCGCGGAGCTGTCCCTGCCGGTGTGGACGCCGGCGACGACCGAGGCGTTCGCGACCTACGGCGAGATCGACAAGGGCGCCATCGTGCAGCCGGTCGCCGCGCCGGGCGAGGTCTGGACGCAGTTCGGTGGCGTGCAGATCACCACGTCGTCGACTGCGGTGGCCGCGCTCACCGACGCCTTCCTGTACCTGGTAAAGTACCCGTACGACTGCTCGGAGCAGATCGCGTCGCGGCTCATGGCGGTCGCGGGCCTGAAGGACGTGCTCAAGGCCTTCGAGGCGCCCGGGCTGCCGTCAGAAGCGGAGCTGCTCGCGTCGGTGGCTGGCGACGTGGAGAGCCTGCGCCTCTTGCAGAACTGGGACGGCGGCTTCGCCTTCTGGCGCAGGAGCGACGAGAGCTGGCCGTACATCTCCATCCACGCGGCGCACGCGCTCGAGCGCGCCAAGGAGAAGGGCTTCGCGGTGCCCGCCGATACCATGGCGCGCTCGGCCGAGTACCTGCGCAACGTCGAGCAGCACATCCCCGGCTGGTACCCGATCGACGTGCGGCGCGCGCTCATCGCCTACGCGCTGTATGTGCGCGAGCGCACCGGCGACGCCGACCGGCCGCGCGCGCGCAAGCTGATCGCCGAGGCGGGCGGCGCCGACAAGCTCGCGCTCGAGACCAACGGCTGGCTGCTCTACACGCTGTCGGGCGACTCCGCCTCGACCGCCGAGGTCGACGCCATCCGCAAGCACCTCAACAACCGCGTCGACGAGACCGCGCAGACCGCGCACTACACCACCTCGTACACCGACGGCGAGTACCTGCTGCTGCACAGCGACCGTCGCGCCGACGGCGTGATCCTCGAGGCGCTCATCAAGGACCAGCCCAAGAGCGACGTGATTCCCAAGGTCGTGAAGGGCCTGCTCGCGCACCGCACCGCGGGCCGCTGGGCCAACACCAACGAGTCGTCGTTCGTGCTGCTCGCGCTCGACCGCTACTTCGCGGTCTACGAGAAGGTCACGCCCGACTTCATCGCGCGGGTGTGGCTGGGTGATCAGTACGCCGGTGAGTACATCTTCAAGGGTCGCAGCACCGACGAGCACGAGATCGTCGTGCCGATGAAGTGGCTGGTCGACGCGCAGGCGAAGGCCAAGGGCAAGGCGCAGAACCTGATCATCGACAAGCTGGGCGCCGGCCGCCTCTACTACCGCATCGGCATGAGCTACGCGCCGAAGGATCTCTTGCTGAAGCCCCGCGACGCCGGCTTCACCGTGCTGCGCACCTACGAGGGCGCCGACGATCCCAAGGACGTCAGCCGCGACGCGAACGGGGTCTGGCACGTGAAGGCGGGCGCCAAGGTGAGGGTCAAGCTGACCATGGTCGCGCCGTCGCGGCGCTACCACGTGGCGCTCGTGGATCCGCTGCCCGCGGGGCTCGAGGCCATGAACCCGGCGCTCGCGGTCACCGGCGAGATCCCGCGCGACAACAACCCGGGCAAGGGCATGGATCAGGGCCAGTGGTGGTACTGGACCATGTTCTGGTACCAGCACGAGAACCTGCGCGACGAGCGCGTCGAGGCCTTCACCACGCTGCTCTGGGAAGGCGTCTACAACTACTCGTACGTGGCGCGCGCGACCACGCCCGGGACGTTCGTCGTGCCGCCGACGAAGGCCGAGGAGATGTACCACCCGGAGACGTTCGGACGCAGCGGTACGGACCGGCTGATCGTGGAGTAGCTGATCGCGATCTCGCAGCGCCAGGCCGAGCTCAGCCCGAGCTGCCCAATCCACGGCGTGCAGCGGTGCGGCGGGCGCAAGGGCACGATGTGGCAAGAGAGCACGGTCCGACGCGAGGGATCGGCCTTATTTCAGGTACTTGAAGTATTCGGGCCAGCCAACGACGCGTACCAAGGTTGGTCCTGAATTTGCTCCACCGGATGCATGGACGACCAACTCGCACCCGGGCTGCTCGATTTCGACCTCAGCGACAGCGTGGTCGACACGGTCACGGGTAACACCGGCCACATCAGCGATGACGAGGCCGAGATCGACGACTGGCACGAGCGCAGCCGCCGCGACCGTGAACCCGACCGCGACCGTGACGAGACCGCGCTCGCTGGCATCGTGGTGGACGAAATGGACGAGAACGCGGTCACGGCGCGCATCCCGCGCGCGGCGCGCCGACGCCGCGGCGTGGTCCTGGTGGTCGACGACAGCGAGGACGCCCAGGAGCTCTTCGCCCGGAGCCTCGAAGACGCCGGCTACTCGGTGCTGACCGCGGCAAACGGCCGCGAGGCGCTCGAGGTGCTGACCAGCCACCCGCTACCGAACTTGATCCTCCTCGACCTGTTCATGCCCGTGATGGACGGCCTCGAGTTCATTCACGTGATGCGCTCGTACTCGCGCCTGGCGCCGGTGCCGGTCGTGGTCGTGAGCGCTCTGGACGCCGACGAGACCGAGCGCATCCCGGAGACCCGTCGCCTGCAGAAGCCGGTGCGCGAGGGCGAGCTGCTGCGCAGCGTCGAGGACGCCATCCATTCGGAGCTGCACTAGAGCGCGCGCACGCAACGCGCGCTGCGCCGGCTACTCGACGCGCTGCATGATGTGCCAGCCGAACTGCGACAGCACGAGCCCTGCCTCGCCGACGTCCAGCCTCAGCCCCATGCGCTTGAACTCGAAGACGAGCTGCGCCTCGGCGGTGACCTCGTAGGATTCGCCGGTCCCCTTCGAGCCGGAGTCCTCGGAGAACTCGATCATGAGCGGCTCGATGGCCTCGCCGGCGCGCACGCGGGCGAGCAGCTTCATGGCTAGCGAGTCGGCCTCGGCGCGGCTGCGTGCGGCGGCGCGCGGATCCTGATGGCCGTCGTAGGCGGCGGCGAGATCCTTCCAGCCGATGAGGATGTGCTTCACCTTGCTCTTACGCGTCACCGCGTCGCGCGCGAGGATGTCGTTCGACTGGATCTCGGGCTGCGGGGCCTCGTCGTCGGCGTTGACCTTGTTGTTCAGGGTCGGTCCGCCCGCGATGCCCGGGCCGCAGGCGGCGAGGCCGGTGCAGACCAGGAGCGCGACGACAAGGGGCGCGGTGACGGGTCGCATTGGTAGATCCTTCTATCCTTCTTCCGCTCGCGCGGAAATAAGAGAGCAAGACCCCCGTGGAAACCGTGCTCGCGGATTTCCCGCACACGGCTTGCCGGTGG
>JBKJOI010000665.1:0-10853 GCA_046595695.1 Haliangiales bacterium
GGTCGCCGACCACCGGTGTGGCGGTCGGATCGACGTGGCGGTTGAGCTTCAGCGCCTTGGCCGTGAGCGCGAGCATCGCGGTCTCGAGCGTCGACTCGACCAGCTCGGGCAGGTCCACCTCCTCGAGGTCGAGGGTCAGCTTGCCCCTCTCCATCCGCGACACGTCGAGGAGATCGTCCACGATCTTGCCCTGCGCCGAGGTGTTGCGCAGGATGACGTCGAGCGCGTGCGGCACGCGCTCCGCCGCCACGGTCCCGGCCAGGAGGAGCTCGGTCCAGCCCGTGATGGCCGCGAGCGGGGAGCGCAGCTCGTGGCCGACGGTCGCGATGAAGGTATCCTTCACGCGGTCGGCCTCCATGAGCCGCTCGTTCAGCCGGCGGATCTCGGCCGAACGCTTGCGGAAGCCGTCGAGCAGAACCCGCCGCAGGTTGGACGCGGCCTCGATGTGCCAGCTGTGCCACGGCAGCGAGCGACCTTTCACGGTCTCGCGCCAGAGCGCGAAGGAGCCACGCGGGCTGAGTCGCGGCGGCGCGCCATCGGATGCCACCTGCGCCTTGCGAGGATCGCCTCCCCAGTCGACGGTGCGCTCGTTCGACGGCCGGAACCACAGCATGTACTCGCCGAGCTGGCGCGAGATCGCCACCGCGATGACGCCGGCGGCAACATCGCCCCAGTCCTCGGCGAGCGGCCACGCGCTGCCCAGCGCATCGGTCACGAAGACGTCGGGCTGGTGCTCACGGAGCCAAGCCACCAGCGCGCCGATCTGCTCGGGCGTCGGGCACGCGCCCACGGTCCGCACGCCCTCGTTCAGCACCGCCGCGGCACCGGCGGCGTCGGTGAGCCCCATGAACGACGGCGTCGCCAGACCGTCGAGCAGATCGGGGCACGTGACGATCGACCGCACGATGGCGCCCTCGTGCTGCTGGGCCGAGCGGGCCTGCTCGGCGACCTCGGCGGTCCGCAGCACGCGCAGCTGCCAGGACAGGGACTGGCCGAGGAACTCGGCGGTGTCGCGGGCACGGACGTCGATGAGGCGCGGGCCGGCGTAGTGGTGGCAGGCGATGAGGCCGGCGAGCTGGCCGTCGATGACGAGCGAGACCGACATCGACGCGGTGACCTTCATGTTGCGCAGGTACTCGACGTGGATCGGCGACACGCTGCGCAGCACCGCGTGGCCGAGATCGAGCGGCCTGGCGGTCACCGGATCGAGGACGGGCACGAGCGGCGCGGGCCGGTAGCCGACGTCGGCGATGAAGCGGAGCCAGTTGACCGTGTAGAGCCGGCGCGCTTGCTCGGGGATGTCCGACGCGGGGTAGTGGAGGCCCAGGAAGCTCTCCAGCTCGGGCCGCTTCTCCTCCGCCACCACCTCGCCGTTCCAGTCGGCGTCGAAGCGGTAGACCATCACCCGGTCGAACCCGGTGATGGCGCGCACCTCCTGCACCGCCACCTGGCAGACCTGGACCACATCGTTCGCGTGCTGCAGGCGCACGACGCTCGTGCGCAGGCGCGGGTCGAAGCCCTGCCCGCCGTCGGGGCGATCTTGGGTGTCCGGCTCGAGCTCGACGACGAGCACGTCACCCGATCTGTGCATCACCGCATCGCACTTGCGCCCGTCACGCAGGGCTAGGCGCAGCGGCATCACCTCGCGGAGGTTCTCCCGCGCGGCGGCCGCCGCCAGCTGTTCCCAGGCGTCGGCCCGGAGCAGGCCGGCGACAGAGGTGCCGAGCAGGGCCGCCGGCGCGACCCCCAGCTGCGCGGCCACGTTGGCGCTGACCTGCTGGATGACGAGCTCCGCGCCACGGCACGCAAACAAGAGGCCGTGCGGCTGGATTGCACCTGGAATGTGAATGGGCTCGCGCGCGCAGGTATCGAGCGTGAGCTCCGGCAGCGACGGCTGGGCGGTCACGCCACGACGCCGTGCGCGGTGAAGGCCGCGTGGTAGGCGTCGAAGACGGCGCAAGCCGCCGCGCAGGCGGCGCTGCGCTCGTTGGGATCGAAGGCGGTCTCGGCGGCCGCGAGCCGGGCCAGGAACGCGCGCCAGCTCGAACCGGTGTGATCGCCGCGCAGGCGCAGGAAGCGAGTCGCTACCCCGGGCGCCAGTCCGAGCGCCGCCTCGAAGCGAGCCGCGAGCACGAGCCCGCCCAGGGTCGAGCCTTCGACCACGTACGCGATGCCGTACGCCTCCGCGAGCCCACGGGGCACCGGGACGTCGATCGGCGATTCCTGGTTCTCGGCGCCGAGCCTTGCGAGATCCGCGCGGATGGAGGCTGCCCGCCCGCAGGAAGCGAGGTCCGGCAGATGGTCAGCGAGCCCGTGCTCGAGCGGCGCCAGAACCGTCAGCGTGGCCCGCAGCAACGCGACGTAGCGCTCGTGCGTCAGCGCGGCGCTGCCCGCTGCGAACGCTCCATCGAGGCGGGCATGAGCGTGGCCCGTGGCCTGTCTGAGGTCGGCGAGCAGCGGCGCGTGGCTCGGCAGAGACACTTGGCCGAGATGATGATCTCGGCAACGGCGAGATGCAAGGCGCGAGTCGCATGACCGTAGTCGATTCGACTCCCGCCGGCACTCCGCGAGCCCTGCGCACCACCGCCGCCGGTGGGACCGCCTCGGGGTCTGGGGCAGGCGCCTTCATCGCCTGAGCCGCAGCACCTTCCACCGCACGGTCCTCTTCCGCACGCGGCGCGGTCGAGCCGGGCGTCGGAGCAACCGTTCGACGCGCCAGCAGCAAGCTACGGGGATCTCGTCGGCGTCGCCGGAAAACCGCGGGAGGCGCACGCGCAGCGTCATCTGGACCGGGGCACGTCGCCACGCACGGCTACGGTGGGCCGCTCGGCGCGACGTCCGCCCCTGCCCTTCCTGCCGCCGACGCGCGGAACGGCGCCGCGAGCTCGCGCGCCAGCGGCACGATCGGGTCAGGGCGTCCCGACACGTTGGAGAGCAGCGCGATCACGACGCCGTCGTCCGGAAACAACACGATGACCGAGCGCGCCCCCGGCATGTTGCCGGCGTGGTGGTAGAAGCGCCGGCCGCTCTCGTCGACGCTCGTGCGCCAGCCGAGGCCGACTTCGGTGCTGGTGCCGTCGGGCAGGCTCTGCGCGCGGAACAGGAGCTCGAGCGTCGCCGGTGCGAAGAACCCCGCCTCGGGTCGGAGGGCGGAGCCCAGGCGGGTGAGGTCTTCTGCCGTCCCGAGCAGTCCGCCGCCGGCCCACCGGCCGCTCGCGTCGTGATCTGGCGCGGGCACGAGCGTGCCGGCGTGCCCGACCTCGTAGAAGCGCGTACGCGCGGCGATGACCAGGGTGACGTCGTCGGGGCCAGTCTCGGTCATGCCGAGCGGTATGAAGATCTCGGCCGCCAGAGCCTCGAGGAAGGGCCTGCCCAGGGCGCCCTCGAGGGCCGCGCTGAGCAGCGTGTAGCCGAAGGTGCTGTAGTGGTACTTCGTCCCGGGCGGGGCTTCGAGCGCGTCGTCCTGGAAGACCGAGAGGCTCTCGGTGACGCTCGCGAAGTGGCGCGGCTGGCCGCGGGCCGCCATGTCCTTGACCGTGTAGTGCCGGATGCCCCCCAGGTGACCGGCGAGGCGGCGGGCGGTGATGCCGGGGTCTTTCTGCGCAAAGGTCGGCACGTAGGTCTGGACGGGTGCGTCGAGATCCAGCCGCCCCGCCTCGACGGCGCGCGCGAGCAGCGTCGCGGTGACGACCTTGGAGACGCTGGCGAAGCGAAACCGCGTCCGAGGCGTGACGCGCGTGCCCTGCTCCAAGTCCGCGAAGCCGAGGCCCTCCGACCACACGATCTCGCCGCGGACGGCGACGGCGACCTGGACGCCAGCGAGCGGCTCGGCCGCGACCAGCGCGAGGAGCGTCGCCCGACCGGCGGCGATCGACGCCGTGTGATCGACCGCGGGCGCGGCCGTAGCGGGAGACGCGGGCACGGCGGACGCGGGCGTTGCCGGGACTGGAGCGGACGTCGGGGCCGGCGTGGCGGCGCAGGCCGCCAACGGAGCAAAGAAGGCCAGCAGGGCGGCGCGGACGGTGGTGTGAGCCATGGGCGACGAGGTTAGCAGCCAGCCGCGCTCGGCCGCGCCTCACCAGGGCACGTACGACCTTGGCGCCGCATCGATTGGAGGCTCGTGCCGGGCACTGATCCGCTAGTGCTCTGGCACGCCACGCCTTGAGCCGCGCGGAACGGCTGGCAGACGGGCGCCCGCGGGAACGCGTGGCACACCATGGGACCGTCTTCGGGCGTGCCGCCGCGGCCGCCCGCGCACACGCCCACGCCCACGCGAGCTGGCGCGAGCCGCGCCGATCGATCGTTGCAACCTCGTCGGGCGCGCCCTCGAGCTCCCAGTAGAGGCGCCCGGCTTTCAGGGCGCCGCGTGGCCTTCGCCGGGGTGCTTCTCGCCCTGCAGCACCGCCTCGACGGCGTCGTCGCTGCCGGTCTCAGCGGCGGTGGCGAGGGCCTTGTGATCGGCAAGGACCTCACGCCCCAGGTAGCCCTTGAGCCAGATCCGCTCGATGATCGGATAGGCGGCGACAAGCGGCAGGACCAGCACGGCGCCCAGGATGCCCTGCAGCGTACCGCCCACGATGAGTGCCAGCAGCACCGAAAGGGTCGAGAGCCGCAGCGAGTTGCCGTAGACCCGCGGCACGATGAAGTAGGTCTCGAACACATGGTAGACGACGTACAGGCCGACCACCGCCGCCGAGGCCACCGGAGACACTGACAAGGCCAGCAGCGCCGCGGGTGCGGTCGCGATGATGATGCCGACCACCGGGATCACGTCGCAGATGGCGGCCAGGATCGCGAGCGGCACGACCGCGGGGACCCCGAGGACGGTGAGCACGATGGCGACGAACACCGCGAACAGCAGCGAGGTGATGAGCTGGCCGCGCACGTACGCGTAGACCACCTTGGAGACCTCGGGGACGGTCTCGGCCATCTTCTCGCGGTGCGTGCGCGGCACATATGCCAGCAGCCACGCGTAGAGGCGCTTACCGTCGAGCAACAGGTAGAGCGTAGTGATGAGTACGAAGAACGCGGTCATGAGGCCCGAGACCGCGACCCGGCCCCAGACGAGCGGCTTGTTCACCTGAGCGGCGAACTCCGGCGATGACGGGAGGGCGAACACCTGCTCGATCACCGTGCTCAGCATCGTGTTGTCGGGTGGGAGGCCATGCTGCACGCGCGCCCGGAAGGCGGGGAAGTCGGCGACCAGGTCGCCCACCTGGGTCGCCAGCGGCGGCAGCACGAACGCCACCGCGGCGGCGATGAGCCCGAGCAAGAACAGCGCGAGCAAGGAGACCCCCACGCCGCGCGAGAGTCCCTTGCGACTCATCCAGGCGATGAGCGGCTCGAACGCCACTGCCAGTAGCAGCGAGATGGTCAGGAACACGACCTCCGGCCACAGCCTCAGGATCGCCAGCACGAGCAACGACGCCACCAAGAACTTGACGATGGTGCGCGTCGGAAGGTGCACGTGCATGTCGACACGCTGCGGAGGGGGCGCCATGCCCCGACGCTATCACGCTGACCGCGGCCCCAACGGAGCGGCTTCACGGGCACACACAGGTCGCACTCGAACAGATCGTTCCTGGTGTGGGGCGGTCCGAACCAGGTGGGCGGGGCGTCACGAGGCCATCGACGGGGCGGCTCGGCGCAGCCATCAGCACGAGGCCAGCCAGCTCGCTCAATGCTCACTTGTATGACGCACCGTTATCGGTGCAGAGTCGCGAGTCGAACTTCCTACTGGGGGTTGGCGATGCGAAGCGCTGCTGTTCTCTGCATGCTTGTCGTGGTCGGGACCGTCGGTGGCGGTTGTGGAGGGGCTGATGCCGTCCTGGCGGATGCCGGCGCGCCGAACGGGGACGCCGGGCCGTTCGTCGGTCCGGTCCGCCACTGCCCGGGAGATCCGGGATGCCCGAGCGCGTCGGGCCCGCTCGAGGCGGGCGCGAGCGCCGTCGATGTCACGCCGGCTCTGGCGAGCTGGGAGACGGAGTGGACCGACGTCAACGGTGATGCTTGCTTCGACCCGGGCGACGACACCTTCGTCGACACGAACGGGAACCAGCTGTTCGACGCGCTCTGGCTGGCCGGCTTCTGCAACGGACGCCCGGCCACCGGCGTCGAGACACCTATCTTCGCGCGCGCTCTCGCGCTTCGGCAGGGCGAAACCTCGATCGCCGTGGTCTACGTGGACGTGATCGGCCAGTTCGACCGCGCGGTCGCCGCGATCACCGACGATCCCCGCACCGCGGCGCTCGGCTTCGACCTCGTCATCGTCGGCTCGACGCACAACCATCAGGCTCCCGACAGCGCCGGCCTCTGGGACGACAACCAGCTCGAGAGCGGCGTCGACCTCGACTTCGCTGCCGGCGTCCGTGAGGGAGCGATCGCGGCGCTCGTGGCGGCGCATGCCGACCTCCAGCCGGTCACCATGAGCGTCGCCCAGGTGAACGCGGTCGACCCCGCCACCGGCTCCGCCGCTCCCTACGTCTCCGATGCGCGCGACCCGATGATCTTCGATCCCGCGCTCACGCTGGTGCGCTTCGCGAGCGTCGCGGAGCCAGGTACGACGGTCGCGACGCTGGTCAACTTCGCGGCACACCCCGAATACGTCGGCGACGGCAACAACCTCATCACCTCGGACTTCGTCGGGTACCTGCGCGACGGCGTCGAGCGCGGCTTCCCGAAAGACGGCGTCCCCGGCCTGGGCGGTGTGGCTGTCTTCGTGCAGGGCGCGCTGGGCGGACAGATCGGACCCGTCCACGCCGCGCCGCTCGGTCCCGATGGGCCCATCGACTCCGCGGGCCACGACAAGGCTCGCCACGCCGGGTGGAACCTGGCACGCCTCGGCCTGGACGCGCTCGCCGACGACGGGGAGGACGTGAGCGTGCCGGCGCTCGCCTTCAAGAGCGCCGACATCGTGGCGCGCGCCGACAACACCGCCCTGACCACGCTGACGCTCCTCGGCATCCTCGATCACACAGTCGTCGGCTACGACGAGAATCGCCCCATCGGCCCTGGCAACGAGGGGTGGTTGCCGCTGGTCATCTCGATGGTGCAGATCGGACCGGTGGCCTTCGTCACCGCGCCGGGTGAGCTGCACCCGGAGCTGTGGGTCGGCGGCTACGACGGCGCGTGGTCGTGGGGCCAGGAGCTCCTGCCCGAGCCGGTCAACCGACCGGACCTGGGGCTGGCGCCGGCGCCACCGTACCTGCGCGACGTCCTCCTCGCCGAGCCCGGCGTGCGCTACGTCTTCGTCGCCGGCCTGGCGCACGACTTCGTCGGCTACATCGTCGCCGGCTTCAACTTCGTCCTCGACGAGGACAACCCGTACTTCGAGGAGGCCGAGGGCGAGCACTACGAGGAGACCAACTCGCTGGGGCCCGACGCCGAGCGGCAGATCGTCGGGCCGCTGTTCGAGCTGGTCAGGTGGAGGCCGACGGCGCCATGAGGAACACATTCTTCTCGCTACTCCTCGCGGGCCTGGGCGGCCTTGCTTGTGGCAACGGTGGCGCCGATGACGGGGCCGACGCGGGCCCCACACCGGCCTCCACGGCGCACTGCTCCTACGCTCCCCGGCCCGCCACCGCGCGGGCCGGCGGCACGGTCACGGCCGGGGCCATCTCGGCGGGCGTCGCCGAGGCGCCGCTGGGCCTCCCGGTCTCCGCCGCCCTCGGCGGCAACACCTCGCGCGCGGTCGCCATCGAGAACCAGGGAGCGGTCGACTCGCGCCGCACGCCGCTGTCGGGCGGCTTCACGCCGTCCATCGGCATCGAGACCATCCCGCGGATCAAGGCGCTCGCGCTCACCGCCGGCGACGAGACCGTGGTCCTCCTGAGCACCGATTCGATCTTCGGCGATGACTCGATCACCGTGGCGCTCGAGGAACGCCTCGGCGCCGAGCTCGGCGGCAAGGTCCTCTGGACCTCGACGCACACGCACACCGCCGTGGCGCAGTACTCCGCCGACCTGAAGCTGCAGGCCGGCGGCGGCCGCGTGCGCGAGGAGGTCCGCGCGCGCCTGCTCGACGTGCTCGAGTCGACCGCGCGCGCTGCGCTGGCGGCACGCGCCCCGGCGAAGCTCGGCATCGCGGCCCGACGCGGCTTCGATCCGACGCACAAGGTGTCCTACGACCGCCGCCCCGAGAACGACGGGCTCTTCGGCGGCGCCGAGGCCAAGGACGACTACCTGGCCGTCATCCGCGTCGATCGCGCCGACGGCACCCCGCTGGCCATCCTGCCCATCTTCGGCGTGCACTCGGCCATCCTCGACGACGACGTGTCGCTGCTCTCGACCGACGTCTCCGGCATGTACGAGCGCCTCGTCGAGGAGGAGTTCGACGCACCGGTCACCGTGATGCACCTGCAGGGTGCCGCCGGCGACGTCCTCGCCTCGAGCGACCGGCACATCGCGGTCGCCGATGACGAGCCCGACATGGACTTCGCGCGCAGCGAGGAGAACGGTCGCCGGGCGCTGCCCGCGATCATGGAGGTCTGGGCCGAGGCCGGCGCCGCGATGCGCACCGAGGTCGAGCTCGAGATGCTCACGCGCTCCGTGGAGCTCGGCCCCGACTGGCGCAAGCTGACCACGCGCGCCGGAGCGCTCGCCTACGCGCCCTTCGACGGCGTCCGCGTGCCCGACGGCGCGATCTTCGCGGGCGACGGAGCGATCCTCTCGCCGATCGACGAGTTCAACGCGCCCTTCGGCGCTGGCCTGTGTGGCGACCCGACCGACGACCGCTTCCAGTCCATGCGCATGCCGGGCGCCGAGGGCCTGGGGCCGTACCATTCGTGCGCGACGCTGCCGGGCGTGATCACCGTGCTGGCCGCCCTGATCGACGCGGAGTTCGGCGACGCGCCCATCTGCGCCTCGACGCGGACGACCGTCTCGGCGCTCCGCATCGGCGACTGGCTGATCGCCGCGGCGCCGGGCGAGCCGCTCGTGCTGTGGGCCGCGCGGGTGCGCGAGCGCTCGCCGGTGCCCGCCGACAAGACCATCGTGCTCGGCTACGCGCAGGGCCACATCGGCTACCTGCTCGTCGTCGAGGACTGGCTGCTCGGCGGCTTCGAGCCGTCGATCAACCTCTGGGGGCCGCTCGAAGGCGAGGTGATCGCCGACGCGCTCGTGGAGACCATGGGACTCGCGGTCACGCCGGCGCGCGAAGACGGCGCCGCCACCGGCGCGACGCGCGTCGTGCCCCCGGCGATAGTCGACGGTCTGCCCGAGCTCGACCCGGCGCCGATGGCTGGCATGGCGCCGGCCATTGTCCCGCCGTCGGTGTACTTCGTGAGCCTGCCGCCGCCTGCCGGGGGTCAACCCGCCGACACCGTGCCGCGCGTCGCCGGCGTCGCCCAGTTCGTGTGGATCGGCGAGGACCCGCGCAGCGGCACGCCGCGGGTGACGCTCGAGCGTGAGCTGGACGGCATGTCAGGCGTCTTCGAGCCGGTGCGTCGGCGCAGCGGCCGACCGGTAGAGGAGCTCGACTTCCTGCTGCTCTGGACGCCGGATCCACTGTCCGGGTCGGGGCCTCGCACGCACTACTGGGCCGTGCAGTGGCAGGCCGTCCAGGTCTTCGGCGCGGCAGGGGAGGCGAGCCTCGGCGAGCGCGCCGGTCTGCCGCTGGGGCATTACCGCTTCGCCGTGGAAGGCACCGGCTACGCGCTGACGAGCGACGCCTTCGAGGTCATCCCCGGGGTGCTCCTGGTCGGCGTCGAGCAGCCGTCGGGAGGCGACCTCCTGCTCACCGTCGAGCTCGAGGCCCTCCAGGGTTTTCGGCTGCTCGGGCTGGACGGACTCTCCAACCGCCGCCGCGCCATCGCCCTCGAACAAGGCCCGGTGCGGGTGGAGATCGAGCGCGCCTCCGGCCCCATCGAGGTCCACGAAGGTCTCTCCGTCGAACCCGCCGGCAAGGTCTTCGTCGATGCCGCGCCGCCAGGCGCACCGGCCATCACCAAGGTCCGCGTCTTCGATCGTTACGGCAACCTGGGCGAGACGCTCACGCCCTGAGGACGTGACCTCTGCGCGTCCTGGTCATCGGTGCGCGCACCACTCTAGCTCGAGCAACGGGCAAGAGACCGCTCCGACGACTGACATCAGTACGCCGGTACAGGCGAGAAGCTGCGGCTCGCCTGGTCCGTCTAGGGTGCTTCGAACGCGCCTGAGTCGGCTAGGCTCCCTGCCGGCGACGGACGCGGCAGGCCGTCGTAGTCGACCGTGACCATGTCGAGCCCGGGCTCGGCGCCCTCACGCGCGATGCTGGTGCCGGACAGATGGTAGTTGCCTGCGCTGCGGTCGACGAAGATCGCGTCGATGCCGGTGAGTTGATTGCCGGTACCCGCAGCGGTGGTCGCCACGTCGTCGAAAACCGAGTAGCGAGGCTGACAGCCGGAGCCGGTGATCGGGTGGCCGCTATTGTAGGCGAAGACATTGCTAGTGACGATCACCGACGTGTCACAGTTCAACGCCGCACCATCCGAGGGCAGCGCGGTCGTGTTCACGATAGTGTTGAAGCGAATGGTGCTGCCCGGGCGAAGGTTGGCGATGGAGATGGAGTCGTTGTAGCCGTCACGATGAATGACGAGGTTGTTTTCCATGACGAGCTGTCCTCCGGCGAGCTGGACCGAGCCATCGTACGAGGATTCGAAGCGGTTGCGCCGAACCGTGAGCTCACACGACGTCGAGAACCCGCCGACGATCGTCGTCTCGAGCACGTTCTCGTCGACCGTCAGCTTGGAGTCGGCGCAGCTGATCTGAGTCGCGGACGCCGAGGAAAGGCTACCCACGTGCGAGCGGCTGAGCGCAACCTCGGCTCCGCCGGAAGCGGCGATGGCGACACCGCCGCTGCCGTCGATGCGCACGTC
>JBKJOI010000710.1:0-12648 GCA_046595695.1 Haliangiales bacterium
CCCGTCGCGCCTGAAGAGCTACCCGCACGAGCTGTCGGGCGGCATGCGCCAGCGCGTGGTCATCGCCATGGCGCTGATCCTGAACCCGCGGCTCATGATCATGGACGAGCCGACCACCGCGCTCGACGTGGTCGTGCAGCGCGAGATCCTGTCGCAGATCTCCGACCTGCGCTCGCGTCTAGGCTTCGCGGTGCTGCTGGTCACCCACGACCTGTCGCTCATGCTCGAGTTCTGCTCGCAGGTGGGCGTGCTCTACGCCGGCCGCCTGGCCGAGCTGGCGCCCGCGCGCGAGCTCATCGAGAAGCCGCGCCATCCGTACACCCAGGCGCTGCTGGCGTCGATCCCGGACCCGCGGCGTCCGGTCACCAAGCTACTAGGCATCCCCGGCGTGCCGGTCGACCTGCGCCGTCCGCCGACGGGTTGCCGCTTTCATCCCCGCTGCCCACGCGCGCACGAGCCGTGCGCGGGCGAGCGGCCCGGGCTCTCGGCGCTCGCGCCCGAGCACCTGGTCTCGTGCCACCTCTACCCGCCGGCAACGGAGATCTCATCGTGAGCGAGAGCGCCGGCATCGAGGTCGCGCAGCCCCCCGGACCCCCGCTCCTGCAGGTGCGCGACCTCAGCATGGTCTTCCCGGTCCGCGACGGGCTGCGCACGCACCACCTGCACGCGCTCAGCGCGCTGTCCTTCGAGGTCAGGCGCG
Organism: Haliangiales bacterium; assembly: GCA_046595695.1. Taxonomy (GTDB): domain Bacteria; phylum Myxococcota_A; class Polyangia; order Haliangiales; family SHYZ01; genus JBKJOI01. Next base: position 701 of record JBKJOI010000710.1, read on the forward strand.
GCGAGGCGGTCGCGCTCGTCGGCGAGTCGGGCAGCGGCAAGAGCACCGCCGCACGCCTGGTGGCGCGGCTGGCGGCGCCGACCAGCGGGCACATCCTCTTGTCGGGCGAGGACGTGCTCCAGCGGCGGCGCGCCACGCTCGACTTCCGCGCCCGCGTGCAGATGATCTTCCAGGATCCGTTCGGCTCGCTGAACCCGGTCCACACCGTCGGCTACCACGTGACCCGGCCGCTCCTGCGCCACTCTCTGGTCGGAAGCCGCGCGGCCGCGCGCGTGCGCGCCCACGAGCTGCTCGAGCGCGTCGGGCTCACCCCTGGCGCCGAGGTGGCGGCGCGCTACCCGCACGAGCTCTCGGGCGGGCAGCGGCAGCGCGCCGCGATCGCGCGCGCCCTCGCGGTGAGCCCCGAGCTGGTGCTCGCCGACGAGCCGACCAGCATGCTCGACGCGTCGATCCGTGTCGGCGTGCTGAACCTGCTGCGCGAGCTCAAGGAGGACCGCGGCCTCGCACTGCTGTTCATCACCCACGACCTGGCGAGCGCGCGCTACCTGGCCGACCGCACGCTCGTGCTCTACGCCGGGCACCTGTGCGAGAGCGGCCCGTCGGGCCCGCTCATGGACGAGCCGGCGCACCCGTACACCCGCCTGCTCCTCTCCGCCCTGCCCGACCCGCGCCGCGCGGGCGAGGTCGCGCCGCCGCCGCTCGTGCGCGGGGGCGCGCCCCGGCTGCTCGATCCGCCCCCCGGCTGCGCGTTCGTCGACCGCTGCCCCGAGGTCCACGAGCGCTGCCGGCGCGAGCCGCCCGCGATGCACCTCATCGCGCCCGGCCGCCTGGTGCGCTGCCACCTGTACAGCGGCGCGGGCACCACGCCGGCCAAGGCCGCTGCTAATGCGTGAGCGTGACCTTCGCCAGGCCGCGCGGCACGTCGGGGTCGTTGCCCTTGGCGAGCGCCAGCGCGCGCGCCCAGATCTGGCCGGGCACCACGCTCACGATCGGCGACAGCCACTCGGGCACGCCGGCGGGCAGCGGGATGCCGACCTCGGCGCGCTCGAGCACGGCGCTGCGGTCGGAGATCGCGATCACGCGGGCGCGGCGCTTCTCGAGCATGGCGAGCAGCTCGTCGACGTCGCCGCCCAGGCCGGTGGGCGCGACCAGGATGACCGGGAAGCCGCCGTCGATCATCGCGACCGGCCCGTGCAGCAGGTCGGCGACCGAGTACGGCTCGGCGACCACGTAGCTGGTCTCCTTCATCTTGAGGGCGATCTCGAAGGCGGTGCAGTAGTTGAAGCCGCGGCCGATGACCAGGAAGCGCTGGTCGCCGGCGAACGACTGGGCCAGCTTCTCCAGGCCGGCGCGCCCGGGCGCGAGCGCGGCGGCGACCGCGTCGGGGATGCGCTCGAGCTCGGCGCGGCGCGCGCCCTTCTGCCCGGCGTCGGCCTCGAGGGCGACGCTCAGCATGGCCAGCGCCATGAGCTGGCCGGTGTAGGTCTTGGTGGCGGCGACCGCGCGCTCGACGCCGGCGGCCAGGCGCACGGTCGAGCCGGCGGCCTTGGCGATGGGCGAGCCCGGGTCGTTGGTGATGGCGAGCGTGGCCCCGCCCTGCTCCTGCGCGGCCTGGATCACCGAGACCACGTCGGGCGACTGCCCCGACTGGCTGATGCCGATGGTGAGCGCGCGCTCGAGGCGCGGCGCGACCCCGTAGAGCGTGATCAGCGACGGCGCGGCCAGCGCGACGCCGAGCCGGTGGTGGGCACCGAACAGGTACTGCGCGTAGCGCGCGGCGTTGTCGCTGGTGCCGCGCGCGGCGATCAGCACCCAGTCGGGGGCGAAGGCGCGGATCTTCTCGGCGGCGCGTTCGACCTCGTCCCAGCCCTGGCGCAGCATGCGCGCGAGCGCCTCGGGTTGTTCCTCGATCTCGACCTTCAGCTGGGTACCAAGTTGAGCGCTCATGTTCTCCCTGTGCGTGACCCTGGCGCAGCCGCGCGAGCGACGGAAGCCGAGATCGACCGAGGAGCTAAAGTGTACATGCCAAGGATAAATTCGATCCATTGTACGGACTCACAACTATCTAGGCTGCCTTCTGTGCACGGACGTTTCAGCTCACTCCACTGGCTGATCTCGATTTTCCTGCTCGGCGGAGGTCTCGCCGGCAGCATCGGGTGCGCCACGCCGCCCATGAGCATGGGTGACGACGACGACGACGGCCCGAACCCGGATCGCCCCGATGCTGGTCCGCCCAGGCCGGTGTGCAGCGGCGAGGGCAGCGCGGCGCAGCCGTTCGGCAACCACGCGCTCCCCTACAGCGCCGGCGCGATCGTGCCCAACCACCTCGATCGGGACGAGATCGACGCCGCGACCACGCAGTTCTACGACCAGTGGAAGGGCCGTTACCTGAAGACCGGCGGCCCGTGTGGCCAGGGCAACGTCTACGTCGCGACCAACATGGAGAACAGCATCACGGTCAGCGAGGCGCACGGCTACGGGATGCTCGTGCTCGCGTACATGGCGGGTCACGACCCTCAGGCGAAGACGCTCTTCGACGGCATGTACGCCTACTTCCGCGCCCACCCCTCCGACTCGAACGCGTACCTCATGGCCTGGTCGCAGGACGCGAGCTGCAACGACAACCAGGGCGTGCAGAGCGCCTCCGACGGCGATCTCGACATCGCGTACGCGCTCCTGCTCGCCGACAAGCAGTGGGGCTCGGGCGGGGCGATCAACTACCGCGCCGAGGCCGACAAGGTGATCGACGCGATCCGCGCGGGCGACGTCGACGCCAGCGGCAGCTACATCCTGCTCGGCGACTGGGTCGCACCGGGCAGCCACCACTACCGCGCCACCCGCACCAGCGACTTCATGCCCGGGCACTTCGCGAGCTTCGCGGCCGCGACCGGTGACAACTTCTGGGCCGAGCTGAACGACGCCGAGTACGACGTGATCGCGACGCTGCAGACGCAGTTCGCCGCGTCGACCGGGCTGCTGCCCGACTTCGTCGTCGACCCGACCAGCTCGCCCGCGCCGGCCGAGCCCAACTTCCTGGAGAACCCCTCCGACGGCGCGTACTCGTACAACGCCTGCCGCGATCCCTGGCGCCTGGGCGTGCACTACATCACCACCGGCGACGCGCGCGCGCAGGCCGCAGCCAGCAAGCTCAGCACCTGGATCTCGGGCGACACCGGCGGCAATGCCGAGGGCATCAAGGCCGGCTACGAGCTCGACGGCAGCTCGCTCGGCCGCGACTACTTCAGCCACGCCTACGTCGCGCCCTTCGGCGTGGGCGCCATGGTCGATGCCGCGCACCAGTCGTGGCTGAACTCGGTCTGGGACGCCACCGTCGAGAACGACGGCAACAACTACTACGACGACACCATAAAGGTGCTCTCCATGGTCGCAATGAGCGGCAACTGGTGGGCGCCGGAGGCAGCACCATGTCCGCTCTGAAGCAAGCCACCGAACGTGCCGAAGAGACGCGCCGAGCGCGTCGCTCCACTCCAGGCGCTCCCGGCGCAAGGATTGCGGGTGCTCCCTGGCCCGGATCCAATGGACCCATGCCACCCGCGGTCACCCCGCCGCCCAAATGGCTGGGCGCCGTGCGCGACGCCTACGCCATCCACAACGTGCTCGCGATGCGGCCACAGCTGCCGTTCTTCGTGATCCAGTGGGACGGCGCGAACGGGCTCGAGTGGATGGAGCTCGGCGATCCGCGCCAGCGGCTCAAGCCGTTCCACTTCGAGATTCATTTCGGCAAGGAGGCGCTGCGCGACGCGCACTACCTCGAGGCGCTCGAGGAGGCCAGCACGTCGAAGGGCGTGGTCTGTCGCTCCCTGCTCGGCTTCTGGGACCTCTTCTATCCGCTCGGCGGCGAGAAGAAGAAGCGGACCTTCCTGTACGCCGGCCAGTTCTACCGCGAGGAGCCGAGCTGGGAGGTCCTGTGCGGCCAGTGGCGCACGCTGACCGGCCAGTCGCCCGCCTCGGCCAACGCCGACTTCGTGCACTTCGTGCGCATGGCGCTCGAGCTGCCCGTGATCGACGAGCCGCTGCTCTGCGTGATCGAGGAGTTCATGGGCCTGTGGTCGAGCCAGCTGACCCGCGGCGGTGGCCCGGTCGCGGCCGGCAACGATCTGCAGGAGCAGGTCGATCGGCTGAACCGCGAGGGCTTCTCGCGCCTGTGGCCGATCCGCGACTGGGTCGACAGCTCGATCCACCCGGACAAGTTCCACCTCACGCCCTGGTCGCTCGAGGGCAAGCTCTCCGACTGGATGAAGGAGGGTATGGGCATCGAGCAGCTGCCGACCACGGCGATGGCGCTCATGCCGCTCGACCCGCGCAGCGCGGTGCTCGACCCGGTGCAGACGCTGGTGCGCAACGCGCGCATCCAGCGCGCCTGCCTGGCCTTCGCGCGCGAGATGCCCGACACCGCGGCCACGCCGCTCGAGGACTACGGCGTCTCGCTCATCACCTCGACGCGCCCGGGCAAGAACGCGGCGCGCGCACGCATCGAGCTGCGCGAGCGCGCGCAGAAGCTGCAGGCGTTCGTGCAGCAGAAGTTCGACGTCCGCTCGGTGGTCGGCATCGGCCCGACCCTGGCGCGCGGCGCACCGCTGCACCCGTCGCACCGCGAGGCGGTGCTGTCGCTGCACATGTGCGTGCAGCTCGACCGCGACGTGCTGTTCCATGACGAGCACGGCGGCGGCGAGCAGGTGCGCTACGGCGCGCTGCAGCGCGCGGCCAACCGGCTGCTGGAGGCGCTCGAGCGCGAGAGCTCGACCGAGATCAAGCTGACCTCCGACAGCTACGTGCAGCTGGTGCTGCGCTACGCCGCCGAGCGCATCGAGGTCGCGCGCGGTCAGTTCCTGGCCACGCTCTTCCAGCTGTTCGCCGCGGTGCAGCGCCGCTACCCGACCTCGACCGAGGCGCGCGATCGCTTCGCCGAGGAGCTCACCGAGCGGCTCGAGGAGGCGCACTCGCTCTCGCAGGCCATCGAAGAGTTCAAGGAAGCGCTGCAGCGCCTGTGCCTGGTGTCGTCGCGCGCCTGGCACGGCCCCAACGTGATGCGCCTGCAGGCCACCTTGCAGTACCTGCGCGAGAACTTCGCCGAGCCGCTGCCGCTGCCGACGGTGGCGCGCAAGGCCGGCTTCTCGGTCCCCGCGTTCTCGCGGGTGTTCAAGCAGGCCACCGGCACGTCCTTCCTGGCCTACCTGCGCGCCATCCGCGTCGAGCACGCCAAGCGCCTGCTGGCGACCACGCGCATGACCACCGACCAGGTGGCGCAGTCGTGCGGCTTCCAGTCGCAGCACCACCTGATCCGGTCGTTCAAGAAGGTGACCGGTCAGACCCCGGGGGCTTGCCGCCGGGCGGTGCGAGCGGGTGAGACGACGAGCAGCGCGAGCACCGCGCAGGCCTGAGCCGAGCCACCCTAGAGATTCGGCGGCGGTTGCTGGCAGGCCTGCGAGGCCGGAATCGGCGTACACGCCGCCGGCTCGGCCTCGCCGAACGCCTTCGCGGCCAGCCAGTCGCTCACCCAGCCGATGTTGTCGACGGGGACGTCGGTGTGGGGGCTCACCGGGTCCAGACAGGACTCCACCACGGTGGTACCGCCGGCCACATTCGCGTTCAGCCGGTCCATGGCGCAGCGCCCGAAGCCAGGCGTGATGGTGGTATCGCCGCGCGAGAACCACATGACAACCGGCGGGCCGTTGGCAGGAATCGCCGGACGGTCGGCCTGGAAGCGCGACGCCCACAGCATGGCGAGCGGGGTGTCGCATTCCCCACCGATGCCGCACGGCCCGACCTCGCTGGCGAACGCCTCGTCGACGAAGTCAGCCGGGACCGCGCCCAGCGACGGCAACATCGACGCGACCTCGTTGACACAGTGGTTGCGGATGAGCGCCACCGCCGCGTCGCGCGCCTCGGGCTTGAACAGGGCGGCACCCGCACCGGGACCATCGAGTAGCTCGGCGTGGGTATAGAGGTAGGCGATGGAGTACTGGATCGCGTAACCCGCGTCGGTGGTGTTATAGCCAATGCCGGGCGCGATCAGGGCTCCGAAACCATACGGCGATAGCCACAGCGGGGCGATCCCGACCACGCCGACCAGCTCGCCGCTCATGCCGTAGCTCGCCGCGTGGGCATAGGCCGAAAGGACGGCATGGCCACCCAGCGAGTGGCCGACGAACGCGACCTCGGTACCTCCGTGCGCACGCGGGACGACGGCTGCCGCGGCCCGGGTTGCGTCGAGGACCGAGCGGGAGACGTCATCGGCGAGCGCGAAACTGGGGGCGTCCCCGTATCCGTAGCCGGCGAAGTCCGGAGCGATCACCGTATACCCCGCGCCAACCAGGGCCAGCAGCGGGCCGAGCGCCGGATACCAGTCATCGGCCGGTCCCAGGAGATCTTGCAGGGACGGAGCGCACGAGTCAGCCAGCCCCACGGTCGGGTGCCCGTAGACCACCGTCAGGCCCTCGCCGCGCGGCCGGCTCGGCACCAGCAGCAGCGCCGACGATAGCGCCTCGCGGGTTGTGCCGTCGGGCGCCGGCACGCGCTCGGTTCGATAGGCGATGCGATAGATCGTGGCACCACTGGGGAGCGGATCGACGACCGCGTGCTGCGCGATGGCCTGAGCCGTCAGCGCCTCGGCTGAGATCGTGGCGACCCGGCCGCAGCGCACGACGTCGCCGCGTCGCTCGGCGCTGAACGCCGGCAGGTCGGTGGGCCTCGTGTAGATGACCTCCCGCGTATCCGTACAGTCGCGCAGCAGCGCCACCTCGTCGGGATCCCCGGGTGTGGCATCGGGTCGAACCGCGTCGTCATCCCCGCACGAAGCAAGGACCGCGAGCACGAGAGAGCTGGTGGCGACGCGGGTAAGAATCATTTTTGTTATTGTTACACAGACGCTGGATTCAAGAGGAACAAAAGCTTCAGAGGCACCGAATCCACAAGGGTCCCCGTCGTGTGAACCAACGACGTCCTGGCACGATCGCCGCTTTGTCGCGCCGCCGAACGCCTAGGCTGCTTCGCCCTGCTTCCACAGCCACGCGGCGCCGCGCACGCCGCTCGAGTCGCCGTGGCGGTTGGGCGCGAGCCGCGTCGCGACCTCGTCGGAGAGCACCCAGCGGCCCCAGCGCGCCGGCACCGCGTCGTAGAGCACAGCCACGTGCGAGACGCCGCCGCCCAGCACGATCACGTCCGGGTCGATCAGGTTGATCACCGAGGCCAGGGCGCGCGCCAGCCGATCCACGTAGCGCTGCAGCGTAGCCGCCGCCTCGAGGTCGCCCTCGGCGGCGCGCGCTGCGATGCGCTCGGCCGGCACGTCGGTCTCGCCGGTGGTCTCGCGGTGGTCGCGCGCCAGGCTGGGTCCGGCCAGGTAGGCCTCGATGCAGCCGCGCTTGCCGCAGTTGCACGCCGGCGCCGGCGCGTCGTGCTCGGAAGCCCACGGCAACGGGTTGTGCCCCCACTCGCCCGAGATCGCGTTTTTGCCGACGACCAGGCCGCCGTTCACGACCAGGCCGCCGCCCACGCCGGTGCCCAGGATCGCGCCGAAGACCACCTGGGCGCCCTGCCCGGCGCCGTCCACGGCCTCCGAGAGCGCGAAGCAGTGGGCATCGTTGGCGAAGCGCAGCGGGCGCTCGAGCGCGCGCTCCAGGTCGACGTCGAAGCGATGGCCCTGCAGCGCGGTCTGGTGCGCGTTCTTCCACAGGCCGGTGGCGGGCGAGCGCGAGCCCGGCGTGCACACGCCCACGGGGCGCGCGCCGCCGCCGAGCTCGGCCTCGACCGCCGCCACCAGGGTGGCGATCGCGGCCAGTGTCTCGGAGTATCCCCCCGGCGTCGGGACTCGCCGCCTGGCCACCAGCTCGCCCCGTTCATCGAGCGCCGCCGCCTCGATCTTGGTTCCGCCCAAATCGATTCCGATCCGCATGAAAACACTCTAGAGAGCCAAAACGTCGACTTCACGCGCAGAGACAAAATGAACGCATAGTGGATAAAAAGTGGGACGAAGCCGAGGCGCCACCCCGTGCATGATGGTTCTCATGTCGCTCGCGGAACACACGTGTGAACGCCTCCCGAGGCGCCTTTCGGCCCGCCTCGGCGCCGTGGCGCTCGCCGCGGCCACCGCGGCCATCGTGGCCACCGCAGCTTGCTCGGCGCCCGCCAAGGGCGGCGCCGCGGGCAAGACCGTGCGGCTGGGCGGCCCGCGTGAAGCCGGCGTCGCCGCGCCCGCCATGCCTGGTGTGAACGTGCCCGTCATCAAGGTCGACACCGTCGGCTACCCGACCTCGTGGCGCAAGATCGCCATCTGGAACGTCGAGCCCAAGGGCGCGGTCATCAAGGACGGCGCGGGCAAGACCGTGCGCGCCATCCCCGCCAACGCGATCGTGGCGCGCGGCATCGACGAGGCCTCGAAGGATCCGGTCTGGCAGGTCGACCTGGGCGAGCTGCCCGCCGGCACTTACACGCTGCACTCGGACGGCGGCGCGGCCAGCGACCCGTTCGTCGTCGGAGACGGAATCTACGACGAGGCCCTGCTCGCGGGCCTGAAGAGCTTCTACTTCCAGCGCACGCGCACCGCGCTGGTGCTGCCCTTCGCCGCCTGGAAGGGCGACGAGTACACCCGCGCCGGCGTCTCGCACGCCCACGGCGACGTCGGCTGGGACCTGCTCGACTACCCCGACAAGAAGCGCAAGTGGAAGGTCGAGGCCGGCTGGCACGACGCGGGCAACTACGACATGTATGTGCCCTCCACGGCGCCGACCGCGCAGGCGCTGCTCTACGCCTTCGAGTGGGCTCCCGACGCCTTCGACGATCGCAGCGTCCAGATCCCCGAGTCGGGCAACGGCGTCCCCGATGTCCTCGACGAGACTCGCTGGGGCATCGACTGGATCCTGTCGATGCAGGAGCCCGAGGGCGCGTTTCGCCACCGCGAGGCGGTGATGGAATCATCGCCCGAGCTGCCCGCCGACCAGGACAAGACCGAGCGCTGGATTGCCGGCCCGAGTACCGCCGCCACCGCCAAGGCGGTCGCCGTGCTGGCCCAGGCCGCGCGCGTCTACAAGCCGTTCGACGCCAAGTACGCGGCGCGCTGCGAGCAGGCAGCCAGGAAGGGCTGGGCCTGGCTCGAGCGCAACCCCAAGCGCGTGATCACCGACGGCAAGGGCGCGACCCAGCCGCTGTGGGACGACGAACCCGAGAACAGCGACGTGGGTGCGCGCTTCGTGGCGGCCGTGGAAATGTGGCGCAGCTTCCGCGACAAGGGCGCGCTCGAGAAAGCGCGCGGCCTGCTCGAGGCCACCGAGACCCGCCCCGAGGAGATGATCAAGGGCGCCTGGGCCAACATCAGCCGGACCGGGCTGATCACCCTGGCCACCGATGAGGGCGCACCCAAGCCGCTGCGCGCCGAGGCGACCCGCCGCATCATCGCCGGCGCCACGCTCATGCTCGCGCAGGTCGAGGACAAGGACGGCTACCGCTGCGCGCAGACGCCCGCCGACTACTACTGGGCGTCGAACTCGAACCTCATGGAGAAGGTCCACGTGCTCGCCATGGCGGGCAAGCTCTCCGGCGACGCGCGCTTCGTGCAGGCGGCGCGCGACCAGTGGCACTGGGTGCTCGGGCGCAACCCGAACGGCTACTCCATGGTCACGCGGGTCGGCAAGGGCCCGACGCGCCTCTACCACATGGAGTGGGGCCACAAGGAGCCGCCGCCGCCGGGCTTCCTGATCGGCGGCCCCAACGGCCAGAACATGAGCTTCCTCGCGCCCGGCGCGCCCGCCAAGGCGCTGCTCTGGGACAACCCCAAGCCGCTCCGCTCCGGCCTGCCCGCGCACGCGCTCTGGCACTGGCAGCAGACCGATCTCTGGGACTCGGGCTTCGCGCCCGAGGAGTCCTGGAACGACGGCTGGTGGGCCGTGACCGAGCCCGACATCTACTACAGCGCCAACTTCGTGCTCGCCGCCGTCGCGGTTCGCTAGCGGCGAGTCAGCTAACGCAGAAGCAAAGGCGCGCTTTCGGCGCGCCTCACATCACTCCGGGGGAGGGCCCGGGGGCAGGAGAGAGCGTGGACATCCGACACGCGCAGGGTACCTATTGTCTGAACGATGGCTGGCTGGTGCGTTCGTCGGTCGGCCTCGAGCACGGCGGCGACGCCCTGTCGCGGCCGCGCAGCGAGCGTGACGGCAGCTGGCATCGCGTCGACCTTCCGGCGACCGCGCTCGGCGCGCTCGTCGAGACCGGGGTGATCACGGATCCGTTCTTCGGCATGAACCTGCGCGCCATCCCGGGCCAGGGTCCGCCCGCGCAGAACTTCTCCAACCATCCGACCCCCGACGACAGCCCGTTCAAGGCGCCGTGGTGGTTCGTGAAGGAGTTCGAGGTCCCCGCGGACGCGGGCGCACGCCTGCGCCTGCAGCTCGACGGCGTGAACTACCGCGCGAACGTCTGGCTGAACGGCCAGCGCCTCGCCGACGCCGCGCAGATCGCCGGCGCCTACCGCGTGCACGAGCTCGACGTCACCGACGTGGCCTCGCGCACCGACGTCAACGTGCTCGCCATCGAGGTGTTCCCGCCCGAGCCCTGCGATCTCGCGATCACCTGGGTCGACTGGAACCCGTCGCCGCCCGACAAGAACCTGGGCATCTGGCGCGACGTCTGGCTGCGCTCGAGCGGCGCGGTCGCGCTGCGCGATCCGTACGTCGACACCCGCCTCGAGGGCCAGAACGGCAGCACCTTGGCGCGGGTGAAGATCGCCGGCGATCTCATCAACACCAGCGCCGCCCCGCAGCTCGCCACGATCACCGCCACGCTGTGCGGCCGCTCGGTCGAGCAGCGCGTGCCGCTCGTGGCCGGCGAGCGCCGCCGCTTCGAGTTCACGCCCGAGGCCTTCCCCGAGCTCGTCCTCGCCGAGCCCAAGCTGTGGTGGCCGCGCGAGCTGGGCGCCGCCGTGCTCCACGATCTGAGCGTCACCGTGACGCTCGGCGGCGCGCCCTCCGACGCGCTCACCGTCGCCGTCGGCCTGCGCGAGGTCAAGACCGAGCTGACCGCCGACGGCCACTCGCTCTTCCGCGTGAACGGCGAGCCGGTCCAGATCCGCGGCGCCGGCTGGGCGCCGGATCTGTTCCTGCGCCGCCAGCCCGAGCGCGACGTGGCGCAGTTCGAGTACGTGAAGGCGCTGCACCTGAACACCATCCGCTTCGAGGGCATGCTCGAGCGCGCCGAGTTCCTCGAGTGGTGCGATCGCGACGGCCTCCTGGTGATCGCCGGCTGGTGCTGCTGCGACTGCTGGGAGAAGTGGGACAAGTGGCGCGAGGAGAACCACGAGATCGCGTCGGAGTCGCTGCGTAGCCAGCTGCGCCGGGTGCGCCGGCACCCCGCGATGATCTCGTGGTGGTACGGCTCGGACTTCGCGCCGCCGCCGCGCGTGGAGCAGGCCTACCTGGACGTCTTCGCGGCCGAGGGCTGGCCGAACCCCAAGCACTCGAGCGCGGCCAACAAGCCGACCGAGCTGACCGGTCCGAGCGGCGTCAAGATGGAGGGCCCGTACGAGTACGTGGCGCCCAACTACTGGCTCGAGGACACCGTGCGCGGCGGCGCGTTCGGCTTCGCCACCGAGATCTCGCCCGGCCCGGCCATCCCGCCGCTCGAGAGCCTGAAGAAGATGCTGCCCGCCGAGCACCTGTGGCCCATCGACGACGTGTGGCGCTTCCACGCCGGCGGGCAGGAGTTCCACCAGGTGAAGTTCTTCGCCGAGGCGCTCGAGAAGCGCTACGGCGCGGTCGCCGGCGTCGAGGAGTTCGCCCAGCTCGCCCAGGTCGTCACCTACGAGGCCGAGCGCGCCATGTTCGAGGCCTACACGCAGCGCAAGTACCGGGCCACGGGCGTCATCCAGTGGATGCTCAACAACTCGTGGCCTTCGCTCATCTGGCACCTGTTCGACTACTACCTGCGCCCGGGCGGCGGCT
>JBKJOI010000875.1:0-15320 GCA_046595695.1 Haliangiales bacterium
CGTACCCCTGGCGGGTGATCTGGTAGCGCTCCTTCTTCTTGTCGAGCTCGACCCGCCCGGCGAGGAAGAGCGCCTCGAGCACGTCGTCGAGCGGCGTGAGCTCGGAGGGCATCACGATCGGCACGACCATGCCGCCCTCTTCGGGCTTGAGGTCCATCTTCTTGAGCAGCCAGATGCCGGCGTAGGTCAGCTTCTGCTCCTCGGTGAGGACGCGCGTGGGAATCTTCTGCAGCTCGTTCATGGTTGGGTCTCTCGCTCCGCTCGGGTCGCGTGGCGCCAGGTATCGGCGCTCAGGGTGATCGTGCCTTTGTCGACGTCCAGCCACGCATCGACGTTGCCGAGCGCGTAGACCAGCCGGCCGTCGCCCAGGCTGGCGGGCGCGGGCAGCGTGGCGCGCTGGCGGTTGCACAGCGCGAGCACCACGGTGGTCGCGTCGCCGCGCACGCGCGGCAGCCACTCGGCGAGGAACTGCGACAGCAGCACCCGCACCGAGTAGTCCTTCGCGACCTCGTCGACGAAGAACTCGAGCTCGACGTCGTGCGCGAGCGCGGCGCCGGGCACGTCGGTGCAGTGGAGCGCCAGCACGAGCGCGTCGCGCACCGGCTCGCGCGTGCCGCCCTGGCCCTCGAGCCAGACCTCGGCGAAGCGGCTGTAGCCGAACCCGGTGTAGTCCGGATCCAGCTCGGCGCGGTCGTGGGTCAGGTCGAGGAGCTCGAGCGGAGGACGCTGCAGGAAGGGGATCGCGGCGATGGTCTGGATGTGCTCCACGGCGGGTCCGCGTGGCGCTCGGGCTAGGCGGACAGGAGGACCGGCAGGGTCGTGCGACCGCTTTTGCGGATGCCGAAGCTGCCACCACCACGACGACCGCCGCCACCACCGCCGCGCGGCGCCTTGTTGTAGGTGCGCCCCGAGCCCGACGCCTTGGCCTTGCTCTGGAAGCGGCCCGGGTTCTGCGCCCGGAACGAGCTGCGCTGGTTGCGGAGCTGCCCCGAGCGGGCGGCGCTGGTCGTGTACGGCTGGCTGTACATGGGCATGTAGCGCGGCATGAACATGCTCGACATCATGGAGCCCATGAGCATGCCGGTCATGATGCTCAGCATGGGCGAGTGGTAACCGGCGTACGCACCGTGACCCTGGGTTTGCATCTGGGCCGCGCCATCCCCGGTGATCTCACGCTTGATGGTGAAGATCTTCTCGCCCTCGTCGACGTTGCCGCTGGCGTTCTTGTCGAAGAAGCCAGTGACCTCCTGGACCTTGTTGTCCAGGTCCTGGACGGCCACGCTGATGACCTCGTCACCCTCGTAGATCTCGTTGATGCGCTTCTCGAGGTCGTCTGGACCCTCGGCCAGCTTGGAGGCCTCGTTGACCTTGTCCCAGTCGATCTTGACGTTTGTGTTCTCGGTGGTCGCCCACCGCTCGTTGCCCTCGTCGCGGTTCGCGCAGGCGGGCAGCGCGAGAGCGAGCATGAGCACCGTGGCCAGAATCCTCATCCGTCCGAGCATCGTTTTGGGTACTCCTGACGAGGAAAGATAGGGGCCGATGGGTGGGTCGTCAAGGCGTGGCGTACCGGCCGGGGCTCAGGTCTGGGGGCGGGGTCCCCCCGGCGTCTGCCGCCGGTTGCCAGACGGGCCCGGGCAGCCTATATAACGCGTCCCCCATGTCGAACCTGCAGGTCACCTCGGTAACGAAGTCGTACGGCGCCAAGAAGCTCTTCGAGGAAGTGACCGTCAACTTCACCGCAGGCAAGCGCTACGGTCTCACCGGCCCCAACGGCGCCGGCAAGTCCACGTTCATGAAGATCCTCTCCGGTGATATCGAGCCCGACACCGGCGGCTCGATCGCGCGCCCGGACAAGACCTCGGTCCTGCGCCAGGACCAGTTCGGTTACGAGGAGTTTCGCGTCCTCGACGTCGTCATGCGGGGCGCCAAGAAGCTGTGGGCGGCCATGACCGAGAAGGAAGTGCTCCTGGCCCTGCCCGAGATCACCGACGATCAGGGCAGCCGCCTGGGCGAGCTCGAGATGATCATCGGGGAAGAGGACGGCTACGTCGCCGAGTCCGATGCCGGCGCGCTGCTCGCCGGCCTGGGCATCCCGACCGCGGCCCACGAGGGCCTCATGCGCGAGCTGCCCGGCGGCCTGCGCCTGCGCGTGCTGCTCGCGCAGGCGCTGTTCGGCAAGCCCGAGGTGCTGCTGCTCGACGAGCCGACCAACAACCTCGATCTCGACTCCATCCGCTGGCTGGAAGGCTTCCTCTGCGACTACCAGGGCGTGCTGATCACGATCTCGCATGATCGCCACTTCCTGAACGCGATCTGCACCCACATCGCCGACATCGACTACAACACCATCATCACGTACACCGGCGCCTACGACGACATGGTCGAGGCCAAGAGCCAGGTGCGCGGCCGAGTCGAGTCGGAGAACGCCGACCGGCGCAAGAAGATCGAGCAGCTGCAGGACTTCGTCGCGCGCTTCGGCGCCGGCACGCGCGCCTCGCAGGTGCAGAGCCGCAAGAAGCAGATCGAGAAGCTGCAGGTCTCGGATCTCAAGCGCTCCAACATCGAGCGGCCGTTCATCCAGATCCTGGTCAAGAAGCCCTCGGGCAAGCAGACGCTCACCATCGACGGCCTCTCCAAGCGCTGGCCCGCGGTGCAGATCTGCAAGAACTTCGGGACGCTGGTCACCAAGGGCGAAAAGGTCGCGATCGTCGGTGGCAACGGCGTCGGCAAGACCACGCTGTGCCGCATGCTGGCGGGCGAGCTCGCGCCCGACGCGGGCAAGATCGAGTGGGGCAAGGACGTCGCGATCGGCTACATCGCCCAGGACCACGGCGACGCGATCCCGAAGGACACCACGATCGACAAGTGGCTGCACTCGTTCGACGTCAGCGCGTACCTGCAGGACATCCGCGCGCTGCTCGGCAAGATGCTGTTCAAGGGCGAAGAGGGCCTGAAGGCCACCGCCGTGCTCTCGGGCGGCGAGGCGGTGCGCATGATGTTCGCGCGCCTGATGCTGACGCAGCCGAACGTGCTGGTGCTCGACGAGCCGACGAACCACCTCGACCTCGAGTCGATCGTGGCCCTGGGCGATTGCCTGGCGAAGTACGAAGGCACCGCGTTCGTCGTGACGCACGATCGCGATCTGATCGAGACGTTCGCCGACCGCATGTTCGTGTTCGAAGAGAACGGCCTGGTCGACTTCCGCGGCGGGTATGGCGAGTACCTGGCGCAGAAGGAAGTCGCGGCGCCGGCGAAGAAGAAGGGGCGGTAAGCAGCGGTAGGCGGCGCAGGCGGCGCAGGCGCGGGGTAGGCGGGGGCGGCGCGGGCGCGGGGTAGGCGGGCGGCGCGGCGCGGCGCGGCGCGGGGTAGGCGGGCGGGTGCGCCTCCGGTCGCGGTCGGCGCTTGTGGCGCGGGCGGCGGCTTCGGTGCGCTCGTGCAGTCGGCCGGTGAGGGGGTGCGGGCGGTGATCGGGTCCGGCGCGGTCGCGGCACGACGCGGGCGGCGGCTTCGGCTGCGGTGAGAAGAAGCCGCAGCGCGGCGCGCATGGCATGAAGTCGCCTAAAGGCTGCGCTGCGTCTCCCGGGGGGCGCGGGCGGGGTAGGGGCGTCGCGCGGGGGGCGCGGGCGCGGGGGGCGCGGCCGGGGGCATGTCATGTGTCTTCCGGCGGCCGCCGATGCCGGCTCGCGCATGGGCGGAGTGTGGCTAGATGCGGTGATTTCCACTGTTTCTAGGCTGTTCGTCGTTGACTGCCGAGCGCCAGTTGATATACCTTCGCCTTATTCAAGTGGCTGCGAAGTCGACACAGCTCGGGCTGGCGCTGGGCAAGCCCAAGGTGAAGTGGGGCGGTCGGCGTAAGGGGGCTGGACGCAAGTCCACGGGTAGGGCGAAGGGATTGCCGCACCGGGCGCGGCCGTGGCACGACGAGCACCATCCGGTGCACGTCACGTTGAGGGTGCGGCGGGGACTGCCGAGCCTGCGGCGCTATGGTGTGGCCGCAGAGTTGGTCGACGCGTTCCGTCGCGCGGCGACGGGGAGCGCGGGGGCACAGCGGCGACGTACGTTTCGCGTGGTGCACTTCTCGCTGCAGCCCGACCACATTCACCTGATCGTGGAGAGCACCAGCAAGGCGAGCCTGGGACGGGGACTGCAGGGTCTGGTCTCTCGCCTGGCCAAGCGCTTCAACAAGAAGCTACGACGCCAAGGCCGGGTCTTTGCCGACCGCTACTTTGGCCGCCCGTTGCCGACCCCTTCGGAGGTGCGCAACGCGATCGTGTATGTGCTGACCAACGCCGCGAAGCACGCCGAGCCCGTTCCCGACCGCGGCACCGAGCCCGTCGATGGCCTCGACCCGTGCAGCTCGGGTTTCTGGTTCACGGGCTGGCGGAAGCCACCACCTGCGCAGCTGCGTGCCGCGCCCGTGGCCGCGCCGACGACGTGGCTGCTGCGTGAAGGCTGGACACGGCACGGCCTGGTTCGGCGAGACGAACGACCGGCCGCGAGCCGCAACGTCTAGTCGCGGGCGATCCCATGGGGTCGCGAACCCGGCGTTGCGGCGAAACGCCCCAGCGGCGGGGCATCTCTCCTCGCGGCGTGGGCGTCTCGCGTGGCACGCACGGCGGCGCAAGTGCCCGGAATCGGCCGGGAGCGTAGCGGTGTTTGGCGGTGGTGCGATTGTTGCTGGACCAAACGATGGGCGCGCGGAGGAGGAATCATGCGTATGCGAAACCCTCGCGTGGCCGTGGGCTTGGCCATCCTTGTGTCGACCGTGGCGCTGGCCGTCCGGCCTGCCCGGGCCGCGGACAACGCGCCCGAGATGGAGGACCCCGAGGGTCGTCCGCGCGGTGGCTACGTCGCGCTCCCCGAGGAGCCCGGCTCGCTGCGCTTCGGCCCCGGCCCGCAGCGCCGCATCGTCTACATGAACCGCAACGGCGGGACCGTGTACAGGGGGCAGAACAACTCCTCGACCAATACCTCGAGCATCCCCGACGGCACCTCGCAGCTCACCGGCTGGGAGCTCTCGAACACCCAGTGGTCGCAGCTCATGACCTGCTCGCGGCTCATGTTCGCGCGCTTCGACGTCGAGGTCACCGACGTCGACCCGGGCAACGTCGCGCACATCGAGTCGATGGTCGGCGGCTACCCGCAGGAGATCGGCATGAGCAACGGCGTCGGCGGCGTCGCGCCGGTGAACACCAACTGCTCGGTGGTCGAGCGCGCCATCGTGTTCACCTTCGCCGGCGTCTACGGCAACAACGTGCAGAGCATCTGCGAGACCGTCGCGCAGGAGACCTCGCACGCGCTCGGGCTCGATCACGAGGTCCTGTGCGAGGACCCGATGACCTACCTGAACGGCTGCGGCGCGAAGACCTTCCAGGACTTCGACGCCAACTGCGGCGAGGGCACGCCGCGCGCATGCATGTGCGGTGGCAACAAGCAGAACTCGGTGCAGATCCTGCTCGACGTGCTCGGGCCTGCCGACACCGCGCCGCCCATGGTGCAGCTGACCTCGCCCGCTGCCGGCGCGCAGGTCGCGCCCGGCTTCGCGATCACGGCCTCGGCGAGCGACGACCAGGCGGTCACCAAGGTCGACCTGTGGATCGACGGGGCGTTCGTGGCCAGCGACGCGAGCGCGTCGTACACGTTCAGCGCGCCGGCATCACTCGTCGCGGGCGCGCACAGCCTGGAGGTGCGTGCCTACGACGGCGCGGGCAACATCTCGACGGACGTGGCGAACGTGACGCTGGTGGTGCCGTGCAGCGGCAACGCTGACTGCGAGGCCGGTGATCTCTGCCAGGCCGGCCAGTGCGTACCGGATCCGAACGGCGGAGGTGGCGGCGGTGGTGGGCCGGACGCCGGCGGCGGCGGCGGAGGTGGTGGAGGTGATGGAGGTGGCGGTGGCGGCGGCGGCGACGACAGCGGCACCGTCACCGGTGGCTGCGACGTCGGTGTCCACGGCGCGGGCGGCACCGACCTGGGTGCGCTCGTGCTCGGCGCCGCGGCCCTCGTCGCGCTGGCGCTGTCCCGGCGCTCGGCCCGCGCGAGCGTGCGTCGGCCGCGGTCCCGGCCTCGCATCTGAAGCGCCGGCGATACGAGGTGCGCCGCGAGCTCGGACGCGGGGGCTTGGGCGTCCGCACATGCGCGCGCAGCTGGTGAAGGATCCCGGCGCGTACGCGTGATGCTGGCGCCCGGCTACGCGCGCTGAAGCGTCAGTCCTTCCGGCACTGCTGCAGCTCCACGTAGGGCAGATCCGCCGTGGCCGTCCCGCTGGTCGCCGCGTAGGGGTAGCTGCCGTTCTTCGCGTAGCCGCCCGCACAGCAGCCGCCCGCCAGCGCGATGCCGTGGCTGCTCGTGGTGACGGTGCCGTTCGCGGCGTGCGCGTTCTGCCGCTCCTCGTCGCTGGCGAGGGCCGCGCCGCCGAACGCCACGCCCGCCATCGCGCCTTCGGGCAGGCCGACCAGCCAGCGGCCCTGTGCGGCGGTCGCCTGCGTCCAGCCCGACGGGCAGTTGGAGCGGAAGAACATGAGCGTGCCGGTCGGCACCGGCGTGCGCGCGGCCACCGGGGCGGCGGACTTGTAGCAGACGAGCAGCTGCACGTAGGGCAAGCCCAGCGGCGCCGCCTCGGTCGTGGTCGCGAACGACACTGTGCCGGCGTGCGCCACCCCACCGTTGCCGCCGCCGGCCACGCCGACGTACGAGGTGTCGTCGATCTCGACGGTCGCCGCGACGGTGTGGCCGTGGCTGCGCTCCTCGCCGCTCGCGAGCGGCTGGCCGTGGATCGTGCCCGGGGCGCTAGTGCCCACGACCGGCACGATGAAGCGTCCCTCGCCGGAGGTGAACGGGGTCCAGCCGGTCGGGCAGGTGGTTGTCGCGAAGAACGAGATGGCGCCGAGCGGCAGCGAGTCGCCCACGGCCGGCTGGGGCGCCGCGTCGGGGTGCTCGAGCGCGGCGTCGCTCTCCTGGCCACCGGGCGTCTCGCCCGACGAGCACGCGCCGAGCGCGACCAGCGCGACGAGCGCCGCGTTCGTCACGGGGCGCCTCATGGCTTCTCACACATGAGCAGCTGGGTGAACGGCAGGCCCGAGGTCGCGGCCAGCGTGGTCTCGGTGATCGCGTGGGTGCCCGATTGCGCACCCGAGTTGTTGCCGCCGTTGGCGCCCGCGATGTTCTTGGTCGCCAGCTCGATCGCGCTCGTGTACGGATGCGCGTGGGTGCGGTCCTCCTCGGCGGCGAGCGGTAGGCCGACCAGCACGCCGACCGCATCGGGCGCGGTCACACCGAGCACGAGCCGGCCGGCTGCAGCGACCGCGGGCACCCAGTCGTCGGGGCATCCGACGCCCTCGTCGACGCTGAAGAAGGCGACGGTGCCGGAGGGGACGCCGTCACCGGCAGCGCGCGGGGCCGGCGCCGGGCTGCCCGCCCCGGCACGGCTTGCGGCCACCGAGCTACCCGCGGCGGCAAGGGTGATCGTGAGCGCGAAGATCCTGTTTCGACGAACGCTGGCGTGCATATCCCGGCCTCCCAGTGCGCATCCAGCAAGGTAGCCAAACTCACGCCTGAATAGAACATGTTTCAGACGCAACCTCGTACCGACGGGGCCAATCTTCCGTCACGCCCGTCGACGCGGCCGAGTAGACTCGGTGCGTGCGTGAGGTTTCCTGCAAGGCCTCCCGGATGATCATCGAGGTGCTCGAGGACGCGGGCATCGCGTGCGAGCCGCTCGTCGCCGGGCTGCCGATCACCCTGGACCACCTGCGCGATCCGGCGCAGCGGGTCGACTGGGACGTCTTTGCTGCGGTGATGGACCGCCTGGAAGAGGTCACCGGCGGCGCGATCACGCCCGAGGAGATCGCGGTGCGCGTGCTGCGCTCGCCGTCTTACCGCTTCCTGCGCAGCGCCGGGCAGCTGTTGTTCGATCCGCGCCACCTGTACACGGTGGCCGAGCGCCTGGTGGCGCCGGCGATGTTCGCCAACGTCACGGTCGAGAACCACTGGCAGGCAAGGGGGCGCGTGGTCGTGACCGGCGAGCTCGCCGCCGGCTACCGCGAATCGGTCATGTTCTTTCGCTTCTGCCACGCCAACGTCCCGCTCTTGCCGTCCCTGCTCGGGCTGCCGGTGGCGACCGTCATCGAGCACGAGGTCTCGGGGCGGCACGGGCGCATGGTGCTGCAGCTGCCGCGCTCGCACACGGCGCTGGCGAAGGTCGCCCGGGGCGCGCGCTTGCTGCTGTCGCTCGGTGACGCGGCGCGCGGCGTCGTCCGCCAGCAGACCGAGCTCGAGGCGAGCGTCGCCAGCCTGCGCGGCTCGCGCCAGGAGCTGCGCCAGCTGCTCGAGCGCCTGCCCGACGGCGTGCTCATCCACCGCAACGGCATCGTGGTGTGGGCCAACGCGGCGGTGATCGAGGCGTTCGGCTACGAGCGGCTCGACCAGGTGGTCGGGCAGAACGCCCTGGAGCATCTGGTGCCCGAGGAGCGCGAGGTGCTGGCGCTGCGGCTGGCCCGGCCGAGCAGCGAGGTCACCCACGATCGCGTGGACTTCCGGTTCGTGCGCCCGGACGGCACGGCGCGGCGGCTGCAGGCGGGCGCGGTCCAGGACGTCGAGTTCGACGGCGCGCCCGCGCGGCTGGTGGTGCTGCGTGACGTGACCGAGCACCGCCGGCTCGAGGACCAGCTCGCGCTGACCGAGCGCATGGCGGCGCTGGGCACGCTCGCCGCCGGCATGGCGCACGAGATCAACAACCCGCTCGCCTACGCGCACACCAGCCTGGAGGTCGCGTCGCGCGAGCTCGCGGCGCTCGGCGATACGGTGCGCACCTCCAGGATCGAGGCCTCGATCGCGCGCGCGCGCGAGGGCACCGAGCGGGTGCGCGGCATCGTGCGCGACCTGAAGACGCTGTCGCGCGCCGAGGACGAGCCGCTCGACGCGGTGGACCTGCCCGCGCTGCTCGACTCGACGCTGGCGCTGGCCGCCAACGCGATCAACCTGAAGGCGCAGGTCCACCGGCGCTATGACGCGGTGCCGCTCGCGCACGCGACCCGCGGTCGCCTGGGTCAGGTGTTCCTCAACCTGCTGCTCAACGCCGCCGACGCCATCCCCGAGGGCGAGCGCGACCGGCACGAGATCCGGGTGAGCACCTCCACAGACGCCGCCGGGCGCGCGGTCGTCGAGATCGCCGACACCGGCCTCGGCATCGCGAGCAAGCTGGCCGGGCGCATCTTCGATCCGTTCTTCACCACCAAGCCGGTCGGCGCGGGCACCGGCCTGGGCCTGGCCATCTGCCACCGCATCGTGGCGCAGCTCGGCGGCGAGATCGGGTTCGACTCGACGCCGGGCGCCGGCACGCGCTTCCACGTGGCGCTGCCGCCGTCGGCGCCGACGCTGCTGGTGGCGCCACCGGTCACCCGGAGCACCGCGCCGCTCGCGCGGGGGCGCGTGCTGGTCGTCGACGACGAGCCGGCGCTCCTGCGCTCGGTGAGCGAGCTGCTCGGCGACGTCCACGACGTGGTCACCGCGTCGAGCGGGCGCCAGGCGCTCGACCTGCTGCTCGTCGACCACGGCTTCGACGCCGTGCTCGCCGATCTGATGATGGCCGACCTGACCGGCATGGACCTCTACGACGCCGTGCGCGCCAAGCACCCGGGCCTGGAGCGCCGCTTCGTGTTCATGACCGGCGGCGCGTTCACGGCGCGAGGCCGCGACTTCCTGGCCCAGGTGCCCAACCGCTGCATCGAGAAGCCGTTCGACGCCGACGAGCTGATCGCGACCCTCGACGAGTTCCTGAGCTCGGACGCGCCGGCATGAAGCGGCGCCGGGCCGCCCTCCTGGCTCTCGTGCTCGTGGGCCTGGTCGCGGGCGGGACGCTGTGGTGGCGCGCGCGCGCCGGTACGAGCGCGGCGGGGACCGCCGGGTCGGGCGCGGGGGGCGCGGGCGGCCTGCACGGGATCCGTCCCGATCGCGCCGGCGACGTGCCGGCGGCGGTGGCCTGGCTCGCACAGCCGGGCCTCGCGCCCCGCCGCATCGCCGGGCGCGTGACGCACGCCGGGTCGCCGGTCGCCGGTGCGCACGTGCGCGCCGAGAACGAGGCCACGCGCGCCGGTCTCCTGCCCATCCCCGAGGTCACCACGGGAGCCGACGGCCGCTTCGATCTGGGCGTGCTGCCGCCCCTGGTCTACGAGGTCACCGCGCAGGCCGCGAAGCTGGCCCCGTCGGGCGCGCGCGTCGATCTCCGCGATCCCACGGCGCGCCCGCCCGCCGACGCGCTCGAGCTGGTGCTCGACGCCTGCACCGCGAGCCTGCACGGCCGCGTGCGCGACGTCTCGGGGGGCATCGTGGCGGGCGCCGCGGTGCGCGCGTACTCCGGCTGGGGCGCTGCGAGCACGCGCGCCGACACCGAGGGCAGCTACGAGCTGTGCGTGACGCCCGGCGAGCTGGTCCTCGAGGCCTCGGCCGACGGCTACGGCCGCGCCTTTGCGCGCGCGAGCGCCCGGCGCCGCACGGAGCGCGACCTCGCGCTCACGCCCGAGGCCATCATCGAGGGCCAGGTGGTCCGCGCCGAGGGTGGCGCACCGGTCGTCGGCGCGCTCGTCAGCGCCGGACGGGTGTCCGTGCTCAGCGGCGCCGACGGTCGCTTCGCGCTGGCCGGCCTGCGGCCCGGGCGTTACGCGGTCGCGGCGCGCGCGGACGGCCTGGCGATGCGCTCCGCGATCGAGGTCCAGGTGCGCGTCGGCCAGCCAGGCGAGGAGATCGTGTGCCGGCTCGAGGCGATGCTGCGCGTGACCGGCCACGTGCTCGAGGGCAAGCAGGCGGTGGCGGGCGCCCGGGTCATGCCGCAAGTCGGCGGTCGTCCCGGTGGGGGCGAGGACTGGAGCGGCCTGCCCGACGCGGTCACCCAGGCCGATGGCAGCTTCGCGATCGATGGCCTGCCGGCGGTCGAGATCACCTTCGCGGTCCGCGATCACGAGGTGCTCGAGCCCGACTTCGCCGTCGTGGACGCGCAGCACACCGACGTCACGCTGCAGGTGAAGGCGATGGCGCGCATCCGCGGCCGCGTGACCCAGGGCGGCCAGCCGGTCGCGAACGCGAACGTGTACGTGCGCCAGGAGGGCGCCGCCTTGGCCTACGGCCGCACCGGCGGCGACGGCCGCTACGAGCTGACCGGCCTCGAGGTCGGCACCTACGGCGTGGGCGCCGACAGCGAGGCGCTGGGGGCGTTCGCCGCCGACAAGCCGGTGGTGCTCGCCGGCGGCGAGATCCGCGAGGGCGTGGACCTGGAGCTGGATCTCGCCGGCCAGATCGCGGGCACGGTGGTCGACGAGCGCGGCGCGCCGGTCGCCGGCGTGTTCGTGTCCTTCAGCCTGGTCGGCGGCGCCGACTGGGGCCGCGACCAGACCACGGCCGACGGCAGCTTCGTCGCACGCGGTCTGTCCGGAGGCGGCGACTACGAGCCGGAGGTGCGACCGTCGGAGGACTCGCCGGCCACCATGCGCCCGGCGCGCGGCACGAAGTACCCGCGCGTCGCGGTTCGCGACGGCACGACGCAGGTGAGCGGCGTGCGCATCACGGTGGCGCTCGAGCGGCTCGCGATCGGCGGACGGGTCGTCGACGCCGCCGGCGCGCCCGTGCCCGACCTCGAGGTCGAGGCGATCCGGACCGAGGACCGCTTCGAGAACGGCGGCTACGAGCGGCCTTCGGCCGAGGTGACCAGCGACGACGACGGACGCTTCCGGCTGGACGGCCTGCTCGCCGGCACCTACCTGGTGCGCGCCAACGACGGCGCGGGCGGGAGCTTCGAGGTGCCCGAG
The DNA here is from genome assembly GCA_046595695.1 of Haliangiales bacterium. Taxonomy (GTDB): domain Bacteria; phylum Myxococcota_A; class Polyangia; order Haliangiales; family SHYZ01; genus JBKJOI01. The sequence goes on from JBKJOI010000875.1 coordinate 11,799, forward strand.
GTGGCCGCCGGCCGCCTCGACGTGGTCGTGCGCGTACCCGCGCCGGGGCGCATCGAGGGCACGCTCGAGGGCTTCAGCGGTGCCGCGCGCGTCGACGCCTACGGCCCCGGCTTCGGCCGCTTCCGCGCGCGCGTGAGCGGCGCGGGCTTCACCTTCGAGGGCCTGCCGCCGGGCGAGTACCACCTGACGGCGAGCGCGGGCGCGCTGGCCGCCACCGGCGACGCGACCGTCGTCGCCAAGCAGACGGCGCGCGTCACGCTGCACGCGGCGGGCAGCGCGCGGGTGAACGGCCGCGTCGTCGACGTGCGCACCGGCGCGCCGCTCGCCGGTCGCGTGTGCGGCGTCGTCTATGCGCCTGGCACAGACCTCCCGACCGCGCGCAGCGACGCCGATGGTCGCTTCGTCGTCGATGTGGCCGCGGGCGTCGAGCTGGCCGTGGGCTGCTCGCCGCGCGACTGGATGCGCGAGTCCGCCGCGGCGAAGCCGCTCGAGCTGCGCGCCGGCGAGACCATCGAGGTCAAGGTGGAGATGGTCGTGCGCAGCGAGCGCGGACCGCGCGGCTGGCTCGGCGTGGAGGTCGACGGCGGCGATCGCGCGCTGAGCGTGCTGGCGGTCGTGCCGCGTACGCCTGCCGCGGCCGCGGGGATCGTGGCCGGCGACGTGCTGATCCGCGTGGACGACGTGCCGGTCGAGGGCCTGGGCGGGTGGGGCGCGGGCCTCCTGATCTCGGATCGTCCCATCGGCGGTACGGTGCGGCTCGGGATCAGCCGGGCCGGCGTGGAGCGCGCGCTCGTCGTGGCGCTCGCGGCGCGTCCTGCGGGCGCCGGCTGGGACTCGCTCTGAGGCCGCGGCGCACGCGACGCGCGCGGCGCGCGGCGCGCGGCTCACTCCACCTTCGCGATCACCTTGCCCTTGCGGTCGATGTAGACCCAGCCCTTCTTGCCGTTCTCCACGCGCGCGAGGCCGTCCCGGTAAGACTGCCCGTCGGTGTACTTGTGCTTCACCACCAGCTTGCCGCTCGCGTCGACGAAGCCGACCTTGTTCTTCGCGTCCCACACCGCGGCGAGGCCGCCCGAGAACGGCAGCACGCCGGTGAACTTCGGCTTGATGACCACCTGGCCACTGGCGTCGAGGAAGCCCCAGCGATCCTTCACGCGGAACGCGGCGCGGCCCTCGTGGTGCTCGGCGAACGCGGGCTTCTCGCCCTCGGCGACGGCGACCGTAAAGGCGACGCTGCCGTCGGGGCGCAGGTAGGTGTGGCGACCGTCCTCCTGCTGCACGTAGCAGAGGTCCTCGCGGAACACCCCGACCTGCGCCTTGGCCGGCAGCGCGATGACCAGCTTGCCGGTGGTGTCGATGAAGCCGGCCTTGCCGTCCTGCGTGGTGACGTAGGCGCGGCCGCCCGCGAAGCGCGTCGCGCTCGACAGTTGCGCCGGGATCACCAGCTTGCCGCTCACGTCGACGTAACCGGACAGGCGGCTCTTCGCGACCGCCAGCGCCAGGCCGCCGGAGAACTCGTCGCCGCGCACCAGGCCCAGCTTCTCCGCGTCGATGACCAGCTTGCCGGTCGGGTCGATGAAGCCGGTCAGCGTGCCCTCGCGCTTCTCGACCATGGCGCGGCCGTCGTGGAAGTCGCCCGCGGTCTGGTACTGCGGCGCCACGACCTCGCGACCGTCGGTGGCGATGTAGCCCCACAGATCGTCGCGCTTGATCGCGGCGAGGCCCTCGGAGAAGGGCATCGCGCGCTGCCACGCGGGCGCGATCAGCGGCTTGCCGTCCACGCCCAGGTAGCCCCAGCCCTTGGTCCCGTCCTTGAACGGGAACATCGCCGGCGCCAGGGCGACCTGGTCGGCGAGCGCGGGAGGTGTCGCGAGGGGGAACAGAGAGGCGAGGGCGAGAGAGAGAATGATCCGGTGGGCGCGGCGAGCAGGAGCCATGGCCGCGAGCGTACTACCGCCGGGCTCCCGTCAGTCCTCGATCTCGAAGTGCACGTTCACGGCCGTGCATGACGAAGCGGGCTGGCCGTTCACCAGCGAGGGCAGGTAGCGCCACGACTGCAGCTTCTTGACGATCTCGGCATCGACCGGACCAGCGCCCGACGACTTGAGCACCTTGGTCGAGGTGGGCGCGCCCTGCGCGTCGCTGCACTGCTCGACGCGCATGCTGGTCTTCTCGAGCTCGTAGTGGCGCAGGAGCTGAGCGTTCCGGCGCGAGATCTTCATCTTCATCGGGTCGTTCAGGCGGATCGCGCCGCTGGTGTCGATGTTGTGGCCGGGCATCACGCCGGGCGTGCGCTCGGCGGTGTTCGGCGCGGCGGTGTCGGGGGCGAGCCCGGGGACGGCCAGGAGCGCCGGGTCCTTCGCAGGCGTGGGCGTGGTCGCCGGCGCGATGCCCGGCTGGTCGGTGGGCTTGGTCGCGGGGGCGTTGGGATCGACCTCGGCGACACGATTTGTCGGCGTGACGCCCAGGCTGGGATCGGTGGCGGCTGCGTTCGCCGGGCCCGCCGAGCGGTCGCCGCTCATGTCGCCCTTGCCGGGCCGGAAGACCAGGAACAGCGCGAGCGCCGCAACCGCCAGCACCGCCAGCAGGAGCAACAGGCTGGTCTTCTTGTTCTTGGACTGGGTGTCGCCCGTGGGCGCCGGGCCGATGGTTGAGCTCATGGACCACGCTCAACGCAAGCCGTGTGCCGCATGCAAGCGGCCGAAACTGTTCACAAGCCGTTTTCGTCACCGTGCGCATGCGCTCGGTGGGCTCCATCCGCACGGATACGCACCGCACACCGCGCGAAGCGGCGCAGCTACGGCGCGGCGCCGTCGGAGATCCAGGTCAGGATCGTGACGTACTCGGGATCGCTGGCGTCGGGGAAGACCGCGGCCGGATGGTTCGCCGGCGTCTCGTCGAGCGGCTTGGTCAGGATCAACGACGCTGCGGGCGAGCCGGTGTTGACCACGTTCGGGCGGCCCATGAGCCGGTCGTAGACCGCCTGCGCGCCGTCGTTCATGGGCAGGAACGCCGCGATGCCGGCGCCCGTGTGGCAGTTCACGCAGTTGGCCTGCAGGATCGGATACACGTCGCCCGCGAACGACGACTCGTCGTCCACGACCGGTGCGGCGTCCGGCGCATCGCCCGCCTGCTCGTCGGGCACGTCACCAGGCTGCAAGCACCCGGTCATCATCCCGAGCAGAGTCATCACCACAACTAGTCTCACCGTCATCATTCGCGGACCTCCCAGTGTTGGTGGTCCGTAGTCCAATCCTCGTGCCACGCTCCGGCATGAGGGAAGTGCTTGGATTCATGGCGATCGGCGGCGGTGGGCGGTGTGGCTCAGGGGCTTCGAGTCCCGTGGTTGCGGGGTCGACCCAGCAGTGGAGGCTAAAGTGGCGCGCCGTCCTCGATCCACGCGAGGATGACGATGTAGCGCGAGTCGTTCGTGTCGGCGAAAAGCACCAGCGGGTGATCGCCCGCCGGCCCGAGCAGCGGCTTGGTGAGCAGCAGCGACGCGCTGGGGTTCCCGAGGTTGAT